>CAILKA010000113.1 GCA_903834645.1 uncultured beta proteobacterium | reverse complement strand
CGCTGCCGTCCGTCACTTTCACTGCGCGCGGGTTCATGTCGGATACGCTCGCCGACACCAGGTGCACGATGCCCGAGAGCTGGGCGCGATCGAGGGTGCGGCCGGGCCGCATGTGCACGACGACAGAGGCCGAGGGCTTCTGCTGCTCGCGGAAGAATCCGTTCTGGGCCGGCAGTGCCAGCATCACCTTGGCCGACTCCACCACCGCGAGGCTGCCGATAGTGCGCATCAGCTCACCCTCGAGCGCGCGCTTGATCGACACGTTCTCGCCGGCCTGGGTCTGGCCGAAGCGCTGCTTGTCGAGCAGCTCGTAGCCCTCCACCGAACCCTTGGGCAGGCCGGCGGCGCTGAGCTTCATGCGCACCTCGTGCACGCGGTCGGACGGCACCATGACGGTGCCGCTGCCTTCGCCGAGCTGGTAGGGCACGTTCATCGCCGTCAGCTGCGCCAGGATGGCCCCGCTGTCGCGGTCGCTGACGCCGGCATAGAGCACGCGAAAGTCGGGCTTGCTCGCGTGCATCACGAGGGCGATGCCGATGGCCGCCAGTGCGGCCACACCCGCCCCGAGGGACAGCAGGGGCCGCAGCGGGATGCGCGACAGCCGTTCCGAGAACGACGGACGCTCAGGCACCAAGGTGGTGGTGGAGGGGGTGACGACGGCGTTGTCCATGCTGGGGCGGTGCGGGAGGCCTGCTGGGGAGGGCAGGCACTGCTCAACGGCACGGATTGTTCTTGAGCAGCCTGCCCGCCAAGCCTGGAGAAGGCGGCAAAAGCGGCAGCAGTTCACGCCATGGACCGGCGCTCGCCCGCTCTACAGTCCACGCCCTGCCACCCCATCGGGAGGGATGACCATGGACGTCAAGCTCAAGCCTTTCGACTTCTCCCAGGCCGTCGCCCGCGCCGGCTTGCGCGTGGACGGTCACCCGCTGCGCGCCCCGTCCAAGGTCGAGGGCGGCGAGAACTTCGCCAGCGCCATGACGCAGGCGCTCAAGTCCACCAGTTCCTCGCAGCTCGAGGCCTCGCGCCTGCAGCGCGAGTTCCAGCACGGCAACCCCACCGTGAGCCTGGAGCAGACGATGGTGGCGATGGAGAAGGCCTCGCTGGGCTTCCAGGCGGTGCTGCAGGTGCGCAACCGCCTCGTCTCGGCCTACACCGACATCATGAACATGCAGGTGTGAGTCAGCTCAGCGACAGCAGCCGCCGTCGCCGCTGCATCATCTCGATGTAGCGCCGCAGCGAGCGCTGGCCGGGGAGGTCGAGGTCTTCCCACTCGCAGCCCAGCCGCACACCGCCGCCGCCCCGGATCTCCGATTGGTGGCGCACCACCACCGTGGCGCCGAAGCGCGCCTCGGTGTCGAGCTCGAAGCGCAGCTGCTGCAGCACGCTGCCCAGGCGGATCGCAGGCGTCTCCGGGGGCACGTGCAGCCCGCAGCCGCCATCGCTGACGTCCAGCACTCTCAGCGCCACGCTGAGCGCGGGCACGGCCGGATGCCGGCCCAGCGCCCGCGGCGACTGGCGCGGATCCGTGCGCACGCGAAAGCTGCCCCGGCGCTGGAACCGATACAGGTGCGACGGAGTCGCCCCGACCAGCGCACTGGCGCGCGCACCCTTGACCGCTGTGAGGCCCGCCACGGGGAACTGCAGCTTCACGCTCTCCATGTAGCACACCGCCACCGCGCTGCCGGCCGAGGCCAGGGTCTGCAGCGCCTCCGCGCCGTCGGCGACGGAAAAGCTCAGTCGGCTGGCCGCGGTGTCGATGGCCCAGAGCGTCGCACCGACGGCCGTCTCCCCGCCGGCCGGGGTGAGGTTGACCGGGACGCTGCTGTCGCGCAGCTGGCGCAAGGCGGCCAGCACCTCCGAGGCCGAGTCCACCCGGAACTCGAACCAGGGGTCGGCCTGCGTGCCCCGGTCGAGCAGGGCCGGCACCGTGTCCAGGAACAGCTGCGCGCTCATCTCAGTGCACCGTCTTGGACTTTCCGGCCACGAGCTGGTCGATCTCGGCGAGCCAGGGCTCGGCCAGATGCCGGATCTCGGCGTCGTTGACGAGGATGCGCTGCATGATGCGGGACTTGGCCTTGGCCGTCTCGCCGTCGACGGGCTGGCTCTTGGCGGCGCGCTTGAGCTGGCTGATCAGCAGCACGCACGCGCCCTCGAGCTTCACCACCTGGTCCCAGTTGCCCGTTCGGGCGGCGGCCAGCATGTCGGCGCTCGCCCGCTCGATCGCCTCGTAGTAGGTCATCAGTTCTGTTTGCATGGGGGCCTTCTTCCTGGGAGCGGGTACTGTGGGAGAGGAGGATGCTTCTTCGTTCATGCGTCGGCCCGCGGCTGGATGGCCATCCAGGCCTCCCGCAGCGGCTGCAGCAGCCCTGCACACTCATCGATCGCCTTCTCGTCGTTGCGCAGGTTGGCGCGTGTCAGGCGCAGTGCCACGTAGCCGTAGAGCTCGTGCAGGTCACGGGCGAGCTTGCCGCCGGCGGTCAGGTCGAGCGAGGCACGCAGGCCCTCCTCGACGATGCGCACGGCCTTGCCCAGCGCCCGGTTCTTGGTGGCGATGTCTCCGCTGCGCAGCGCGCCCCGGCCCTGGGCCAGGCAGTCGAAGAGCCCGTCGAAGAGCATGGCGATCAGCCGGTGCGGCGAAGCGCCGCCGGCGATCTGGGTCTCCAGGTGAAAGCTCTCGTAAGCACGGGCGTGGTGCATGCGGGCGGCGCCGAAGGGGATCTGCTGCTGGAACATCGTGTGCCTGGTGGAGGTGAATTCCGGTTCGATGCATGCATATCGGCGGGCCAGGGCGGTCCTTGAGGATGGAGCCCCCGGGCGATTGCGTGTCAATTCGTAACGGTTTGCACGCCCCGGCGGTGAGGGCACGGCATGGGGGGCCAGGCGTGGGTGCGCAGGCTGGCTGGAGTGCCTCCACCCCTCTGAGCGGCCGCGTGGCGGCTCCGTGAGGGGCTCGGGATGCCGGACAGGGCTGCGCCCGGCGCAGGCAGCTGGCCGGGCGTAGGAGGCGGGGGCGGGAGCGGGAGCGGGAGCGGGTGGGAGCCCGCGCCGAAGTGGGGGCCGTCAGCGCGTCAGCGCGTTGATGTACTGGCCCAGGCCGCTGATGCCGGCCATGCGCTTGTCCAGGGCCGTGTACTGGGCGCGCAGCCGCGCCTCGACCTGCTCCAGCCGCTCGTTGATCCGGGTCTGATCGGCCTGGTTGCGGGTGAGGGCGGCGCTCAGGCCGCTCTGGCGGCTCGAGACCGAGCCGTCGCTGCCGATGACGGTGCGAACCAGGGTCGCCAGGTTCTGGGCCACGCCCTGCGCGGAGGTGTTCGCGGTGTTGACCTGCGTGAAGAGCTTGGTGAGCTCGGGCAGGTTGGTCATCGCCTTGTCGAGCTTGCTGCTGTCGGCCTTCAGGGTGCCGTCTCGCTGCAGCGTGATGCCGACATCGGCCAGGCGGCTGGCCTGGCCCGCCGTGCCGCTGAAGGCGGTGGAGGCCGATGTGGCGTTCGTGGCCATCTGCCGCAACTGGGACAGCAGGGCCAGCGCCGTGCGGTCTCCCTGGAGCGGTCCGCCCTGCTTGGTCGTTGCGTTGTAGGCCGTCTGCTGCGACGTGTAGGTGACGACGTCGTTGTAGGCCGTGATGAACTCGTTGATGTTCTTCTTCAACGCCTCCCCGTCGCGCCCCACCGTGAGCTTCTGCTCGGTGGTGGTGACGGCCTTGGCCTCGATGGAGAGCCCCTGGACGACGTCGGTCATCGTGTTGCTCGCCAGGGACACCGGCACGCCGTTGACCGAGGCTTCGAGGTTCGCAGCCGCCCGGGCGATCTGGCCGGTGGCGGGAGGCGGGGGGGTAGAGGGGGCGAACAGCAGCTTGCTGAAGTCACCCGTCATCGCCGGTGTGCCCGAGCCCTGGGTGACCTGGAAGCCGTTGGCCTCGCCTGTCGCGTTCGACTGCATGACCAGGCGTGACCCGGAGACATCGGTGACGATGCTGGCGGTGACGTCCGGAACGTCGGGCAGGGCAGGGTTGGCCAGCTTGGCCGCTTTTGCCTCCGTCACCTTCGCGTTGATGGCGTCGCGGATCTTGTCGAGCGTGCTGTCGGCAGCCGTCTCGATCTTGACCTCGATGCTCGCGTTCCCGGCACGGGGCGTGAAGCCGGCAAAGCCGGCGCTCCACTGGCCGAGCTCGATCTTGAGCGTGCCCAGGCCCACCGTGGCCGTGGCAGAGGCAAACGGACTCGACGCCACGGACTGCGTCTGGGCCAGCCGGCTCACCGAGACCGTGACGTCGCCAGTCGAAGGTGTGCCCGAAACCGAAGCGGACACAGCCGTGCCGCCGCTGTTGCTCACCGTGGCGGGCGACCAGTTGCTCGAGAGCTTGACCTTGTCCAGTGCCGTCTGCAGCGTATCCAGGCGCGACTTGACGTTGCCATAGACGCTGATCTGCGTCTGGACGCTGGAGGCGTTCTTCTGCAGCTGCGAGAGCGGCCGTCTTTCGACGGCCATGAGCTGCGTGACGATGCTGTTGGCATCGATCCCGCTGCCCACGCCGAGTGACTGGATGGCTGCCATGACTCAGCGGCGGAGCAGGGGGATTTCCATGATTCAGCTTATCAGCTGCGCAGCAGCTGCAACACCTGCTGGGGCATGGCGTTGGCCTGGGCGACCATGGCGGAGGCGGCCTGCTGCAGGATCTGCGAGCGCGACAGGTTGGACGTTTCCACGGCGAAGTCGGCATCCATGATCCGGCCCTTGGCGGCCGAGGTGTTCTCGGAGTTCACCTGCAGCACCTGGATCATGGCCTCGAAGCGGTTCTGCACGGCGCCGTACATGGCGCGCTGGGTGTTGACCAGCGTCAGGGCGTCGTCGATGTTGGCCATGGCTGTGCTCGCTGCACCGACGGTGGTGATGCCGCCACCGGTGACGCTGGTGATCTGGGTG
>CAILKA010000112.1 GCA_903834645.1 uncultured beta proteobacterium | reverse complement strand
CAGAAGCAGTTTCCCGAGATCGTCGATTTCTACCTGCCGCCCGAGGGCTGCAGCTACCGCATGGCGGTGATCTCCATCAAGAAGGCCTACCCCGGCCACGCCAAGCGTGTGATGTTCGGGCTGTGGAGCTTCCTGCGCCAGGTCATGTACACGAAGTTCATCGTCGTCACCGACGACGACGTGAACGTGCGCGACTGGAAGGACGTGGTGTGGGCCATCACCACCCGCATGGACCCGGTGCGCGACACGACGCTCGTCGAATCCACCCCCATCGACTACCTCGACTTCGCCTCGCCCGTGAGCGGCCTGGGGGGCAAGATGGGCCTGGACGCCACGAACAAGTGGCCGGGCGAGACCACGCGCGAGTGGGGCCGGGCGATCCGCATGGACCGTGAGGTGGAAGATCGGGTGGCGGGGCTGGTGGGGCAGCTGCTCGCGGGCGGTCCGGCCAGCCGCTGAAGGGGGCGGGGCTGCGGCAGGCGCTCAGAACCCCGGCGGTCGCCGCTCCTCCCACGGCTGCGCCCGCTCGAGTTGCCCAGCCAGCCGAAAGAGCGTGGCCTCGTCCCCGAAGCGACCCACCACCTGCACACCGATGGGCAGCCCCCCAGCGCTCGTGTGCAGCGGCAGCGACATCGCCGGCTGGCCCGTGACGTTGAAGGGCGGCGTGTAGGGGATGAAGTCGAAGACCTTGCCCGCCATCTGCTGCAGCGCGCCGGCCGCGCGCAGCAGCCAGGGCTGGTCGAGCCAGCCCATGAGGGCCAGCTGGCGCTGCTCGGCGGGAGTGGGTTGCAGCGAACCCACGAGCGGGGCAGGGGAGGCGAGCGTGGGCGTGAGCAGCACGTCCATGTCCTCGAAGGAGCGGGCGATCTCGCGCGCGGTGCGCTGCAGCACGCGCTCGGCCGTGACGAACTCGTCGGCGCGGAAGGCCCGGCCCATCATGCCCATCGCCCAGGTCGCCGCTTCGAAGTCGCGGCGGTGCGCACGCCTGCGGGTGAACGCCGCCGCCTCCTCGATCTCGGCGCGCACGTTGCCCGCCAGCACCGTCAGGAAGGCTTCCGCGAAGATCGTGCCGGCAATCGGCAGGCGCGTCTCGAAGACCTCGTGGCCGAGCTCGCGCAGCAGCCTGGCGGTCTCCTGGACGGCGTGCACGCACTCGGGGGCCACGTCGTGTCCGAGCCAGGGCTCGGTGCACACGCCCACGCGCAGCCGTCCGGGGTCGGCCTGCACCTCCTGCGCGAAGGGCCGCACCTGCGCCGGGGCGGCATAGGGCGCGCCAGTGTCGGCGCCCGACACGGCATCGAGCAGCACGGCGCTGTCGCGCACGCTGCGCGTGAGGGCGTGCTCGATGGCATAGCCGCTCCACAGGGCACCGAAATCCGGACCGGTGGGCACGCGCCCGCGGGTGGGCTTCAGGCCGAAGAGCCCGCAACACGCAGCCGGGATGCGGATGGAGCCGCCCCCGTCGCCGCCGGTGGCGATCGGCACGAGCCGCGCGGCCACCGCTGCGCCCGAGCCGCCGCTGGAGCCGCCAGGGGTGCGTGAGAGGTCCCAGGGGTTGCGCGTGACCCCCGTGAGCCTGGGCTCGGTGTAGGGCACGAGGCCGAACTCGGGCGTGTTCGTCTTGCCCACGATCAGCGCGCCCGTGGCGCGCAGCCGGCGGATGAACTCGCTGTCGTGGTCGGCCGCCCCGGTCTCGCGCTGCAGCAGCCGGTTGCCGTGCCAGGTGGTCAGGCCGCGCACGGTGCTCACGAGGTCTTTCACCAGCACCGGCACGCCGGCCAGCGCACCCTCGCGATCGGTGCCGGCGCGGCGGCGCAGCGCCAGCTCCTCGTGCGCCGCCTCGAAGGCCTCGACGATGATGGCGTTCAGGCGCGGGTTGTGGGCACGCACGCGCGCCTCGCAGGCCTGGAGCAGCTCCTCGGGCGCGACCTCGCCGCCGCGCACGAGTGCGGCCAGCGCGGTGGCGTCATGGGCCGTGTAGTCGAAGCTCATGGGGTGTTCCTGCCGTCCGCCCGATGATCTGCGCCGCCTTCTCCGCGATCATCACCACCGGCGCGTTGGTGTTGCCGCTGACGATGCTCGGCATCACCGAGGCGTCCACCACGCGCAGCCCCTGCATCCCGTGCACGCGCAGCTGCGCGTCCACCACGTCCAGCGGGCCTGGCCCCATGCGGCAGCTGCCCACGGGGTGGTAGATCGTGTCGGCGTGGTCGCGCACGAAGCGCTCGATCTGCTCGTCCGTCTGCGCGCCGGCCGAGGCGGCCGACTCGCTTCCGCCGTGGCGCGCCAGCGCCGGCTGCTGCAGGATGCCGCGCATCAGCCGAAAGCCCCGCACGAGACGCGCCAGGTCATCGGGCTCGCGCAGGAAGGCAGGGTCGATCAGCGGATCGGCCATCGGGTCTGCGGTGGCCAGCCGCACATGGCCGCGGCTGAGCGGGCGCAGCACGCACACGTGGCAGGAGTAGCCGTGCCCGAAAACGGTCTTCCTGCCGTGGTCCACGAGCTTGGCGATCACGAAGTGCAGCTGCAGGTCCGGCAGCGGCTCCTGCGGGCGGCTGCGGATGAACCCGCCGGCCTCGCCGAAGTTGGTCGTGAGGATCCCGGTGCGCGTGCGCTGCCAATCGAGGATGCCGCCTGCCGCGCGTGCCAGGCCCCCGAGGCTCAGGCCGAAGGTCTGCGCCAGCCTGGGCGCGTTGACCACCTGCACCACGTCGATGTGGTCATGCAGGTGCTCGCCCACGCCGGGCAGGTCGTGCTGCACCTCGATCCCGAGGTCTTGCAGCTGCGTGCCCGGCCCGATGCCCGAGAGCATGAGCAGCTGCGGTGACTGCAGCGCGCCCGTGCACACCAGCACCTCGCGCCGGGCCTGCAGCTGCCGCCGCGTGCCCTCGACGACGGCCTCCACGCCCGTGGCGCGCCGGCCCTCGAGCAGGATGCGCGTGGCGCGCGCCCCGGTCAGCACCTCGAGGTTCGGGCAGCCTCGGTTCGGGGCGAGATAGCCCTTGGCCACGCTCCAGCGCTCCCCGCCCTTGTGCGTGACCTGGTAGCGCCCCACGCCCTCGAACTGCGTGCCGTTGAAGTCTGCGCTCTGGGGAAAGCCCGCCTGCACGCCCGCGCGCACGAAGTCGTCGGCCACCGGGCAGGGGCTGCGCACCTCGGTGACGTTCAGCGGCCCGCCAGTCGAATGGAAGTCGTCGGCGCCGCGCTCGTTGTTCTCCGCCCGCTTGAAGTACGGCAGCACGTCCTGCCATCCCCACCCCGGGTTGCCCTGAGCCGCCCAGTGGTCGTAGTCCGACGGGTGGCCGCGCATGTAGATCATCGCGTTGATCGAGCTCGAGCCGCCGAGCACGCGGCCGCGCGGCTGGTAGCCGCGCCGGCCGTTCAGGCCGGGTTGCGGCACCGTCTGGAAGGCCCAGTTCAGCTGCCGGATGCGCGCCATCGCAGCCAGGCCGGCCGGGCAGTGGATGAGCGGGCTCGTGTCCGGGCCGCCGGCCTCCAGCAGGCACACCCGCACCGAAGGATCCTCGCTCAGGCGGGCCGCCAGCACGCAGCCGGCCGAGCCGGCGCCGACGATGACGTAGTCGTACGAAGACAAGTGAGGCCTCCTGCCGGCTGCACACCGGCTGGGTGCCGGTTGACGACGATCCTAGCCAGCCTGGCCTGGGGAGGTCACCCCAATCTTCCCGGGTGGCGCAGCCGGCTCAGCTTCCCGGTCAACGCGATGCGAGTCCGGCCAGGCCGAATGCGCGCGCCAGCAGCGTGTACGAGCGGCGTCGCACCAAAGGGTCGTGAGCCCAGGTGTTGACGACGAGTTCGTCCAGCTGCAGTGCTGCGGCCAGCTCTGCGAGCTGCGTGGCCACTCGCTCGGGTGTGCCGACGAACGCGCGCGCACGCAGGGCCTCCACGGTTGGCATTTCGGCCGGCGTGAAACCCTCCTGCGCGATCGACGCCGGCT
>CAILKA010000111.1 GCA_903834645.1 uncultured beta proteobacterium | reverse complement strand
GATGTTGGTGGGCAGGTGCGTGATGCGCACCGCCGAGTCGGTCTTGTTGATGTGCTGGCCACCTGCACCGCTGGCGCGGAAGGTGTCGATGCGCACATCCGCCGGGTTGATCTCGATCTCGATGGAGTCGTCCACCTCGGGGTAGACGAACAGGCTCGCGAAGCTCGTGTGGCGCCCGCCCGCGCTGTCGAAGGGGCTCTTGCGCACGAGCCGGTGCACGCCCGTCTCGCTGCGCAGGTGGCCGAAGGCGTAGTCGCCCTCCACCTTCAGCGTGGCGCTGCGGATGCCCGCCACGTCGCCTTCGGTCTCCTCCAGCACCTCGGCCTTGAAGCCCTTTCGTTCGCAGTACTTCAGGTACTGGCGCAGCAGCATCTGTGCCCAGTCGCAGGCCTCGGTGCCGCCGGCGCCGGCCTGGATGTCGATGAAGCAGTTGCCGGGGTCGGCCGGATTGGCGAACATGCGCCGGAACTCGAGCTGCTCGACGACCTCGCGCAGCTGGTGCGCGTCGTCGCGGATCGCGCCCAGGCCGTCGAGATCCTGCTCGGCCTTCGACATCTCGTAGAGCTCGGCGTTGTCGGCGAGGTTGCTCTCGAGGGGATCGAGGGTGGCGACCACCGTCTCGAGCGACTGCTTCTCGCGGCCGAGCTCCTGCGCGCGCTTGGGCTCGTTCCAGACGTTGGGGTTCTCGAGGGCGGCGTTGACTTCGTTCAGCCGCAGGGATTTGCGATCGTAGTCAAAGATACCCCCGGAGCTGCTGGGTGCGCGCCTTCAGGTCGGCGAGCAGCGTGCCGATGGCGTTGATTTCTTCGATGTCCATGGGGAGGATTTTCTCATGCGGGCGCGCAACTCACCCGAGGAAGCGCGCCAGCAGCGCCGCCAGCGCCTCGGGCTGGTCGTGGTGCAGGTTGTGGCCGGCGGGCCCCAGCACGTGGCGCTCGGCCTGCGCGACGTGGTCGAGCCGTGCGTGGAACTCGGCCTTCGAGTAGCGGTCGCCCCACCACTGCTCGGGGTGGGAGCGATCACCCTCCACCCACAGCAGCGGGGCGCGGATGGCTTGCCAGTGCGCCAGGTGCTCCTCGACGCGGTAGGGGATCGGGTTGATGCGCCGGTGCGCCGGATCGCCCAGCACCCGCCAGCGGCCGCTGGCGTCGGGCCGCGCCCACTGCGTGGCGAGCCAGATCGCCTTGTCCGGGGGCAGCAGCGGGTCGTTGCGCATGAGGCGCTGGGCCACCTCCTGGGCGCTCGCGAAGTCGCGCACGGACTGCGCAGCCTTGAGCTCGTCGAGCCAGCGCGCCGTGCGCGCCGGTGCGCCCGAGGACTCGAAGCGCGGCAGGCCGAAGCCCTCGAGGTTGACGATGCGGCGCACGCGCGACGGGCGTGCGCCGGCGTAGCTCATCACCACGTTGCCGCCCATGCTGTGGCCCAGCAGGTCCACCGGGGCATCGGGCGAGACGGCGTCCAGCAGCGCGTCGAGGTCTCCCAGGTAGTCGGGAAACCAGTAGCTGTCGGTGGCGGGCGACTCGGTCAGGCCGTAGCCGCGCCAGTCGGGCGCCACGCAGCCGCGCTCGAAGCCATCTGCCTGCGCCAGCGCATCGACGAGGAACTGGAAAGACGCACCGACGTCCATCCAGCCATGCAGCAGCACGAGCAGGGGGCGAGCGGGGGTGCAGCCCGACGGTTCGCCCCAGCAGCGCAGGTGCAGCCGCAGGCCGCGCAGCTCGATGAAGCGGCTGTCAGCCGCGCGGTGGGGGCGATAGGCCTGCTCGGCAGGGTGGGTGGGCGGCTCGTGGGCAGTCATGCCCGCATTGTCCCGCCACCGTGCGGCCTGGCGCGCCCAGGGGCGGCAAGGGGCGCCCAGGGGCGGCAAGGGTCACGCGACGGCCAGGAGAGCCTCGGTGCGCGGGCTGAAGCGCAGGGCCTGCTCGGCCACCGACTGCAGCACCTTGAAGGCCGGCAGAGACGTGTCGCGCTTGAGCGGCTCGCGGCGCGGCTCACCCGTGCGCCAGGTGATGGCGGCCACCACGGGCGTGAGCATCGTCGGCCCGCGACGCAGCACGATCCCGGTCTCTCCGGAGGCCAGGCGCACGCAGCTGCCCGGCGGGTAGATGCCCATCTCCTTGATCAGAGCGTGGGCCATCGGGTTGGTGGCCTCGCGCAGGAAGAGCTCGCGGCTCGCGCGGTCGGGCGTCATGGCCGGGCGCGATGCGCGCGGGCTCAGCTTGGCGCAGTAGCTGTCGGCCAGGCGCAGCAGCCGGGCCTTCTCGTCGATGTCGGAGCGGCCCAGCGGGTAGCCGTTTCCGTCGGGCCGTTCGTGGTGCTGTTCGACGGCGCGCAGCCAGTCCTCGTCGCGCACGCCGCCGGCCTCCAGCATGGCGCGGCTCTGGGTGGGATGCTGCAGGATGAGGTTGCGCTCCTGGGCCGTGGGCGAGTGGCCCGAGGCCGCGAGCTCGCTTTGCAGCTCCATCATCGACAGGTTCATCGTCAGCGCGGCCTTGAAGGTGCTGACCATCGCCGCCGTGTCCCAGCCCAGCCGCTGGCCCACCAGCCGCGCGACGATGGCCGTGTGCAGGCTGTGCCGCAGCGCATGCTGCACCTTGGGGCCGTTGCGCTCGCGCATGGCCATGAGCATCGCGAAGTCTGGATCCTCTGCAACGAGCGCGAGCACCGGCGTGGAGGCCTCGTCCAGGGCTGCATCGAGGCTCGGCTGGCGCGAGTTGGCAAGGATCGATCCCACGCGAGCCGTGCAGCTCGACCAGGCCTCCAGGGGGCACGTGGCGCCCGCTGGCTCGGTGGCCTGCTGCGCGGACTCCTCCTGTGGCACATCCTCCTCCCGTACCAGGGAACCGCGGTCACACAGGTTGTCGAGCTGCTCCGGCGTCTCGATCCGGTAGCCCCGGTTCAGCAGCAGCTGGCCGCTGGCATCGAGCACGGCAAAGGGCAGCGGCTGCTGGAGGCAGACGCGGTGCTTGACGGACGACAGGGGAACAAGGGACATGAGTGGGCCGGATCAGTTACGGGTCGTTACGACTCTGGTCTGAAGGGTGTCGGCCAGCCGGGCCCGGGCCTTGAGCTGGCAGGTGTGCATTCCGGCACGGACTGCAGGGTTCAGAATGTCGTCATGACTGCCGCAACCCGCTTCCCCATCCGGCCGGCGTCGCCGGCTGACTGCGTCCCGATCGTCTCGCTGATCCGCGAGCTCGCCGAGTTCGAAAAGCTGTCGCACCTGGTGGTCGTCACCCCCGATTCGTTGCGCACGCACCTGTTCGGCCCGCGCCCCGTGGCCGAGGCCGTGGTGGCCGAGCATGAGGGGCAGGTCGTGGCCTTCGCCCTGTACTTCACCAACTTCTCGACCTTCCTGGGGCGTCCCGGCCTGTACCTGGAGGATCTGTACGTCCAGCCGGCGCATCGCGGCCAGGGCCTGGGCCAGGCCCTGTTGCGGCACCTGGCCCGGCTGGCCGTGGAGCGCGACTGCGGACGTTTCGAGTGGAGCGTGCTCGACTGGAACGCCAACGCCATCGCACTCTACGAAAAGATGGGCGCCACCGTCATGCCCGACTGGCGCATCTGCCGCGTCACCGGGCCGGCGCTGCAGGCGCTCGGGAGCCCCGTGGGCGGCTGAGCACCCGCCCCGAACATCGCGGACACTGCGCACACTCCGGCAACCCCGCAGCCCGCCGATGCAGCCCGACACCCGAGACCGCCACGCCGCGATCCACGCCGGCTTTCGCTGGCAGGTTCCCGAGCACTTCAACATCGCCCAGGCCTGCTGCACGCGCTGGGCCCGCCAGCAGCCGCAGGCGGTGGCCATCCGCTGGGAGCACGAGGACGGGCGCCGAGGCGAGTTCAGCTACGGCGTACTCCAGGCAGCGGCCAACCGGTTGTCGAACGTGCTGCGCCGGCTCGGCGTGGGCCGCGGCGACCGCGTGGCCATCGTCATGCCGCAGCGCTTCGAGACGGCGGTGGCGCACATCGCCGTCTACCAGCTCGGGGCAGTGGCGATGCCGCTGTCCATGCTCTTCGGGCCCGAAGCGCTGGAGTACCGGCTCGGCCACAGCGAAACGACGGTGGCCATCGTGGACGAGAGTGCCATCGAAAACGTCCTGGCCGTGCGCAGCGCCGTGCCGGGCCTGCACACGGTGCTGGCCGTGGGCGGCGCCGAGGGTCGTGGCGATCTCGACTGGACGTCCGCCCTGGCTGCGCACAGCGCGCGCTTCACCGCCGTGCGCACGAAGGCCGATGAGGCGGCCGTGCTCATCTACACCAGCGGCACCACCGGCCCGCCCAAGGGCGCGCTCGTGCCGCACCGCGCGCTCATCGGCAACCTCACCGGCTTCGTGTGCAGCCAGAACTGGTTCGGCCACGGCGAGAAGGGGCCCGGCAGCCGGGCGGTGTTCTGGTCCCCGGCCGACTGGGCCTGGACGGGCGGTCTGATGGACGCGCTGCTGCCCACGCTGTACTTCGGGCGCGAGATCGTTGCCTTCCAGGGGCGCTTTGCGCCCGAGCGCGCCGTCGAGCTCATGGCGCGCCAAGGCGTAACGCACACCTTCCTCTTTCCCACGTCACTCAAGGCGATGATGAAGGCGGTGCCCGAGCCG
>CAILKA010000110.1 GCA_903834645.1 uncultured beta proteobacterium | reverse complement strand
TGGCGGCCATCGGTGAACACCATGGCGGCCGGGCCGTCCCAGGGCTCGATCATGGCCGCGTGGTACTCATAGAAGGCACGGCGCCGCTCGTCCATGCCCTCGTGCTGCTCCCACGCCTCGGGGATCATCATCATCGCCGCGTGCGCCAGCGGGTAGCCTGCCATCGTCAGCAGTTCCAGCGCGTTGTCGAAGGTGGCGGTGTCGCTCTGGTGCTCGAAGCTGATGGGATAGAGCTTGCGCAGGTCGTCGCCCAGCACCGGCGACTTCATCACCCCCTCGCGCGCGCGCATCCAGTTGAAGTTGCCCTTGACGGTGTTGATCTCGCCGTTGTGCGCGACCATCCGGTAGGGATGGGCCAGGGGCCACTCGGGGAATGTGTTCGTCGAGAAGCGCTGGTGAACGAGCGCCAGCGCCGAGACGGTGCGCTCGTCGGCCAGGTCTAGGTAGTAGTGACCCACCTGCGTGGCCAGCAGCAGGCCCTTGTAGATGACGGTGCGGCAGCTCATGCTGGGCACGTAGTACTCGCGGCCGTGCGTGAGTCGCAGTGCCTGGATGGCTGCCGACGCCGTCTTGCGGATCACGTAGAGCTTGCGCTCCAGCGCGTCGGGCACGATCACGTCGGGCCCGCGGCCGATGAAGACCTGTCGGATCACCGGCTCCTTGGCCCGCACCGTCGGGCTCATCGGCATGCCGCGGTCCACCGGCACATCGCGCCAGCCCAGCAGCACCTGGCCCTCGGCCCGGATGGCGCGCTCGAGTTCCTGCTCGCAGGCCAGGCGCGAGGCGTGCTCCTTGGGCAGGAAGATCATGCCCACGCCGTATTCGCCAGGGGGCGGGAGCTCTACCCCGCGCGCGGCCATTTCGGCGCGGTAGAACTCATCGGGGATCTGGATCAGGATGCCGGCACCGTCGCCCATCAGCGCATCGGCGCCCACTGCACCGCGGTGGTCCAGGTTCTCGAGAATCTTCAAGCCCTGCTGCACGATGCCGTGCGCCTTCAAGCCCTTGATGTGCGCCACGAAGCCCACGCCGCAGGCGTCGTGCTCGTGCTCGGGTGCATAAAGGCCCAGATGGCGGGCCGCCTCGAGTGATTCGGCGGTTGGGGTCATGTCTTGGCTCATCGGATTCTCCAGTCCCACGCCGGGGAGGGGCGCAGAGGATACTGCGGCGCAGACTTGCACTCAATGTCGAAGAAAGGGGGTCAGAGTCTATATAGCAGACTGCCCATAAAGAACACCCACAAATTGGGGCCATATTCGTTGGCGCCGCGCCTGATTTCGCAAGCAATTTCCACTCCAACGTTGAACGCGGCCGGCCAGGCGCGGGCAACACGGGCAGCCCGACGCAAATGGGGCGGATGCAGGCTCGAGCCTGGCGACGCCTCAGCGCGCGGCCATCGCGCGCGGCCGTCCCCTGGGTCGAGGTGCAGCGGTTCGCCCCGTACGGGCCGCAAGCGCGACTGCAAACGCGGGCGTGCCCAGGGGCCAGCCGCGACGTACCGCCGATACGATTCGAGCGGCCTGCGCCTCAGGCAGGCCCGCTTCGACCGAGCTCGCGTAGGCAGCCTGCCGCTCGAAAGGCGTATTGCCGAGCGCCCACCATTCGGGCGGATCGGTCAGCAGCGGGTCACGGCCGCGGCCAAGGTGGTGAGCCAGGCTCGACCAGGCCAGCGCCTCCTCGTCGGACGCACCACGCCTGTGCGGATGGGTGTCGACAAAGCACAAGCTGCGCAGCACCTCCGCACCCGGTTCCAGGAGGCAGGCGCTGTAGCGGCCGTCCCACAGTGTGCCGCTGCGGCCGTGGCGTCGATTGAAGGCCGAGACATACCGACGGCCGAGCGACTGCATCAGCCGGCCCACGTCGCCGTCGGCCTTCGGGGTCAGCACAAGGTGAAAGTGATCGGCCAGGAGCACCCAGGCGTGCAACGCCACACGGGTGGTGGCCAGCGCCTCGCCCAGCAGCGCACGCCAAGTGCTCCGGTCCTCGTCGTCGACGACGATCGGCTGGCGGTTGTGCCCATGCTGGACGACATGGTGCGCGAGCCCTGCGCCCGGATACCTCGGCAGGCGCGCCATGGGGGGCTCAGGCGGCAGCTCGGATGACGTCGATGACGAGTTCGTCGGCCACCGGCCGCACCGCGGCGCGGCCCACCTCCTCGAGCACGACGAAACGGATCAGTCCCGCGTGGGCCTTCTTGTCGCGCCGCATCAGCTCGAGCCAGGTCTGCGGGGGCAGTTGCGGCGGACGCATCGGCAGCCCGAAGCTCGCGAGCAGGGCCGCCAACCTTCGCTCGACATCCACGCCAACGAGCCCGATGCGCGCCGACAACGCACTGGCCAGCCCCATCCCGCAAGCCACCGCTTCGCCGTGCAGCCACGTGCCGAAACCTGTGGCCGTCTCGATCGCGTGCCCGAAGGTATGGCCGAAGTTCAGGATCTCGCGCAACCCGTTCTCGCGCTCGTCGGCGCCCACGACCTGCGCCTTGATTTCGCACGAGCGGCGCACGGCGTGCGCGATGGCCTCCGGGTCACGCTGGCGCAAGGCATGGGCATGCGCCTCGATCCACTCCAGGAATGCCGCATCGGCGATGGGCCCGTACTTCACCACCTCCGCCAGCCCGGCGGCAAACTCCCGCTCGGGCAGCGTGTGCAGCACGTCCAGGTCACACACGACACGCAGCGGCTGGTTGAACAGGCCGATCATGTTCTTGCCCAGAGCGTGGTTGATCGCCGTCTTGCCGCCCACCGACGAATCCACCTGGGCCAGCAGCGTCGTTGGAACCTGCACGAAGGGCACGCCTCGCATGTAGCACCCGGCCGCAAACCCCGTGATGTCACCCACGACGCCCCCGCCCAGTGCGTACAGCACGGTGCGGCGGTCGCACCCCTGCTGGATGAGGTGATCGAAAATGCGGTTGAGGGTCGCCCAGTCCTTGTGGGCCTCGCCGTCAGGCAGCTCCAGCACGCTCAACCGGGCGTGACGACCGGCCAGGCCACGCATCAGGCGCGAGGCCAGCAAGGGGCCGACAACCTCGTTCGTGACGATCACGCCATGCGCGCTCTCGGGCAGCCCCGCCCAGCTGGCCGGCGCGTCCAGCAGGCCGGCTCCTATCAAGATGTCATACGCGCCCGCGCCCGCTTTCACGGGCAAGGTCTGCCGGATCTGTCCGGAGCCCGCATCAGGCACCCGGCTGGTGTCACTCGAAGCCATGCGCCTGTCAGTGTAGCGGGCACCCGCCCTGGGCGGCCCCGGCGGCAGGTTCCCGGGGGTGGGCTCACTCCGGGGCGCGATCGCGCCCGATCGTCGCCGGCACGCGTGCCGGATCGAGGATCCCGGCCACTTCGAGCTGCATCAGGATCATCGAAGTGAGTGCGGGCACCGTGGGCCGCGCCGCCTCGATCACATAGTGCGCAGTACGCCGGTAAAGCGGATCGCGCTCGCGAAAGAGGTCGCGCAACCGCCCCAGGGGATCGGCCACCTGCAGCAGCGGACGCCGGGTGTCGTGCCGCAAGCGGCGATGCAGCTCCTCCGGGCTGGCGCGCAGAT
>CAILKA010000109.1 GCA_903834645.1 uncultured beta proteobacterium | reverse complement strand
CCAGCAGGTCGGCGGTATCGACTGCAAGCCCATCACCGGCGAGATCACCTACGGGCTGGAGCGGCTGGCGATGTACCTGCAGGGCGTGGACAACGTCTATGACCTCGTGTGGACCGAAGGCCTGAGCTACCGCGACGTCTACCATCAGAACGAGGTCGAGCAGAGCACCTACAACTTTGAGCACAGCGATGTCGAGTTCCTGTTCTCGGCCTTCTCGGCATACGAGAAGACGGCGCGCCGGCTGATGAACGAGCAGCTGGCCCTGCCGGCCTATGAGCAGGTGCTCAAGGCTGCACACGCCTTCAACCTGCTCGACGCGCGCGGCGCGATCAGCGTGACCGAGCGCGCGGCCTACATCGGCCGCATCCGCGCGCTGGCGCGCAGCGTCGCGCAGAGCTACCTGGAGAGCCGGGCCCGGCTGGGCTTTCCGATGGCCCCGCGCGAGTGGGCGCAGGCCGTGCAGGCGCAGCTCGCGCAGACAGCTGCACGCGAGGCTGCACGCGAGGCCGCTTCGGCCGGGAAAGGGGCCTGAGCATGGACGCCACGCTGTCTGGTGCCGTTCGCGCACTGCTGGTGGAGCTCTTCGTCGAGGAGCTGCCGCCCAAGTCGCTGCGCAAGCTTGGCGAGGCCTGGGGCGAAGCCCTGCGCGAGGGGCTGCGTGCGCGCGCGCTGTGTGAGGCCGAAGCGGGTCTGGAGATCTACGCCTCGCCGCGCCGCCTGGCCGCGCGCGTGGGCGCGGTGCGTGCCCAGGCGCCCGACCGGCCGGTTTCGCACAAGCTGATGCCAGTGGCCGTGGGGCTCGATGCCCAGGGGCAGCCGAGCGCGGCGTTGCTCAAGAAGCTTGCCGCACTCGGTTTCGAGGCCTCGGCCGCAGCCGGGCTGCGGCGTGTCGTCGAGGGCAAGTCCGAGCTTCTGTACCTGGACACGGTGCAGCCCGGGGCGACGCTGGCCACCGGTTTGCAGCAGGCGCTGGAAGAGGCGGTTGCCCGCCTGCCGATCCCCAAGATGATGCGCTACCAGTTGGCCGACGGCTGGACGAGCGTGGACTTCGTGCGCCCGGCCCACGGGCTCGTGGCGCTGCACGGCTCGGAGGTGGTGCCGGTGGCCCTCCTTGGGCTGCAGGCGGGGCGCTGCACGCACGGTCACCGCTTCGAGGCGGCCTCGGAGATGCTCGAACTGGCCTCGGCCACCGACTACGAGCGCGTGCTGGCCGAGCAGGGCGCGGTCATCGCCTCGTTCGATATTCGGCGCGCCGAGATCGAGCGCCAACTCGCCGAGGCCGCGCACCGTGAAGGGCTGCGGCCGGTGCAGGACGACGCCCTGCTGGAAGAAGTGACGGCGCTCGTGGAGCGCCCGCACGTGCTCACCTGCCGTTTCGAGGAGGAGTTCCTGGCCGTGCCGCAGGAGTGCCTGATCCTCACGATGAAGGCCAACCAGAAGTACTTCCCGCTGCTCGACGCGGGCGGACGGCTGACGAACCGCTTCCTCGTGGTGAGCAACGTGCGGCCCGCCGATCCGTCCGGCGTGATCGGTGGCAACGAGCGCGTGGTGCGGCCGCGCCTGGCAGACGCCAAGTTCTTCTTCGACCAGGACCGCAAGCGCACGCTGGCCTCGCGCCTGCCCGAGCTCGGCCGTGTCGTCTATCACGGGCAGCTGGGCACCCAGGGCGAGCGCGTGCAGCGCGTGCGCGCGATCGCCCGGGCCATCGGGCAGCAGCTCGGGGGCCTCGTGCTGGCCGACCTGGCGGAGGAGGCGGCCACCCTGGCCAAGGCCGACCTGCTCACCGACATGGTGGGCGAGTTCCCGGAGCTGCAGGGCATCATGGGCGCGTACTACGCGCGGCACGACGGGCTGCGCGAGGCGGTGGCCGATGCCATCGAGGACCACTACAAGCCGCGATTCGCGGGCGACGCGCTGCCGCGCGGCGAGGTGGGCCTGGTGGTGGCGCTGGCCGACAAGCTCGAGACGCTGGCCGGCCTTTTCGGCATCGGGCAGCTGCCCACGGGCGAGAAGGATCCTTTCGCGCTGCGTCGCCATGCGCTGGGCGTGGTGCGCATGCTGGTGGAGCGCGCGCTGCCGCTGGCGGTGCCCGCCCTCGTGCACGAGGCCTTTGCGGCCTTCCCGGCCGGGCATGGGGCGGCCCAGGCCGAGGTGCTGCGCTTCCTGGACGACCGGCTGGCAGGCTGGCTGCGCGAGCAGGGCTCGAGCGCGCGCGAGGTCGAGGCCGTGCTGGCGCTGCGCCCCGATGTATGGGCCGGCCTGCCGGCCAGGCTCGCAGCCGTGCGCGCCTTCGCTGCGTTGCCCGAGGCGCCCGCGCTGGCGGCGGCCAACAAGCGCGTGGGCAACATCCTGCGCAAGTCCGACGACGCTCCCACGACTGACGTGGACCCCACCCGGCTCGTCGAGCCGGCCGAGCGTGCGCTGTGGGTGGCCCTTGCCGAGGCCGGGCCGCGCGCCCAGGCGGCGCGCGCCGCGGGCGATCTCACGGCCTCGCTGTGCGAACTGGCCGCGCTGAAGGCACCGGTGGATGCCTTTTTCGACGCCGTGATGGTGAACGCGGAGGACGCGGCCCTGCGCGCGAACCGGCTGGCGCTGCTGCGCGCCCTGCACACGGCGATGAACCAGGTGGCCGACCTGTCGCGCCTGGCGGGCTGAGGCGCGGCGAGGTGGCCATCGCGCACGACATCCCCTTCCGATACAGGACTCCACGGCCGTGAAGCTGATCATCCTCGGGCGCGACGGCATCCTCAACGAGTACCGGGACGACCACGTCAAGTCGCCCGAGGAGTGGCAGCCGTTGCGCGGCGCGCTGGAGGCCGTGGCGCGCCTGAATCAGGCCGGCTGGCATGTGGTGGTGGCGACCAATCAGGCCGGCATTGGCCGCGGCATGATCGACATGGCTTCGGTCAATGCCGTTCACGCTCACATGATCCGCTGTGCGCAGCGTGTGGGCGGACGCATCGACGCTGTCTTCTTCTGCCCCCATGCTCCGGAGGAGCACTGCGAGTGCCGCAAGCCCCTGCCGGGCATGATGCTCGACGTGGGCCGTCGCTACGGGGTGGATCTGCGCCAGGTGCCGGTGGTGAGCGACACGCTGCGTGACCTGCTGGCTGCGCGTGCCGCGGGCTGCCCGCCGCACCTCGTGATGAGCGGGCGCGCCGCGCACCTGGACGAAGCGCAGTTGCAGGCCATGTTGCACGAGGTGCCGGGCACGCGGGTGCACCGCGACCTGGCGGGCTTTGCCGAGCATCTGCTGCGCACGGAAGCGGCGAGCCCGGGGGTGGCCCCGTGAGTGCGCTCGTCTGGCTCGGCTGCGCGCTGCGCTCGGCGCTGTACCTCGTCTTCCTGATCGTCACGGTCGTGCCCTGGGCGGTGGTGGTGCTGCTGGCGTCCATCGTCTGGCGCGGGCCCAGGCTCTACTGGGTGGCGGTGCAATGGCTGCGCGCCTCGATCTGGGGCGCGCGCGTGATCTGCGGCGTGCGCGCGCAGGTGCAGGGCCTGGAGCACGTGCCCACGGCTCAGGACGCGCGCTCGGCGGTGCTGCTGGCGCCCAAGCACCAATCGACCTGGGAGACCTTCTTCTTTCCCACGCTGATGCCGCACCCGCTGGCCTACGTGTTCAAGCGCGAGCTGCTGCGCATCCCCTTCTTCGGCTGGGCGATGGGGCGGCTGGACATGGTGCACATCGACCGCAGCCGCCGCACCGAGGCCTGGAACCGGGTAGCCGAGCAGGGGCGGCGCCTGTTTGCCGAGGGCGTGTGGGTGATCATGTTCCCCGAGGGCACGCGCATCCCGCGTGGCGAGCAAGGCAGCTACAAGACGGGCGCCTCGCGCCTGGCGGCGACCACTGGCGTGCCCATCGTGCCGATCGCCGTGGCCTCGGCGCGCTGCTGGCCACGCAAGAGCTTCCTGCTGCGCCCGGGCGTGATCCCGGTGAGCATCGGCCGGCCCATCCCGAGCGCCGGGCGCGACCCCGAGGAACTGATGCGCGAAGTCGAGGCCTGGATCGAGGCGGAAATGCGGCGCCTGGATCCCGAGGCCTACCCCGCGTCGACGCCCGAGGCGCGCAGGCCCTAGACTGCGGCCTGCATGGCCGTGTCGCCACTTCCTCCCCAGCCTGAGCAACTGTCGCTCTTCTGTGACGGCGGGTCAGCCGTCACCGTGTCCGAGCCTCCCGTGATGGCCGCACCGAGTCACCCCGCCGCGAGGCCGGCTCCCGCCCGCGCGGAGCCAGCCACCCGCGAGTTCCGCCACCCCCGCGCCAGCCACGAGTTGATGCTGCAGGGCTGCCGCGTGGGCTTCGAGCTGCGCCGTGCGCGCCGGCGCAGCATCGGCTTCGTCATCGGGCCCGATGGCCTGGCGGTGAGCGCGCCGCGCTGGACGGGCTCGGCCGCGATCGAGGCGGCACTGCGCGAGAAGGCGGCCTGGATCGTGCGCAAGCTGCACGAGCAGGAAGAGCGCGCGCGGCGCCTGGCGCAGGCCCGCATCGAGTGGGGCGACGGCGCGAGCGTGCCCTTCCTCGGCGAGACCGTGATCCTGGTGCTCGACCCCCGAACCACCGGCGTGGTGCTGCACACCGACGCGCAGGCCCTGCCCGGCGTGCCGCGCCTGACGCTGCACGTGGGCCTGCCGCACGGCGCGGCGGCCGAGCAGGTGCGCGAGGCCGTGCAGGGCTGGCTGCAGCGCCAGGCCCGGCGCATCTTCGAGGAGCGCTGCGCGCACTACGCGCGCGAGCTCGGCGTGCAGGTGCGGCGCCTGGCGCTGAGCTCGGCGGCCACGCGCTGGGGCAGCGCGTCGGCCGACGGCTCGGTGCGGCTGAACTGGCGGCTCGTGCACTTCGCGCTGCCGGTCATCGACTACGTGGTGGCGCACGAGCTTGCGCACCTGCGCGTGATGGACCACAGCCCGCGTTTCTGGGAAGTGGTGGGGTCGGTGGTGCCTGATTTCCGGGAACGGCGCGCAGTGCTGCAGGAGGCGCTGCTGCCGCCGATGGAGTAGGGAGAGCACGGGTCATGTCGACGCCCGATCCAGCGCTGATTCACCCGCCCGAAGAGCGGGAAGCGGCACCTGGCTCCGCGCCCGCAGGCGGGCGCGGGCGCAGCCTGGCCGAAGACCTCGAGGACGGGCCGCTCAGGCGCGAGCTCCTGTGCAAGCCGCCGGCACCGCCAGCACCCGAACCGGTCTTTCGCGCCCGGCTCGTCTTCGACGGAACGGGGTCGGAGTACTTCCGCATCTGGGTCGTTAACTTGCTGCTGACGCTGCTCACGCTGGGCGTGTACTCGGCCTGGGCCAAGGTGCGCAAGGCGCGCTGGTTCGCGCAGCACACCTCGCTGCTGGGCGACCGCTTCGACTACCACGGGGACCCCTGGCGCATCCTGCTCGGACGTGTGCTCGCACTCGGCTTGCTGGCGCTGTGGACCTGGTCCTTCGACATCTCGCTGTGGCTCGGCTTCGGGGTGCTCGGGCTGATGCTGGTGGCCGGGCCGGTGCTCTTCGCCGGTGCCCAGCGCTTCAAGCTCGCCAACAGCAGCTGGCGGGGCCTGCGCTTCAGCTTTCACGCGCCTCGGCGCGAGGTCTACCTGGTGTGCGTGCCGCTGCTGGTGGTGTGGACGCTGGGCACCGCGCTGGCCGCAGCCGGGGCGCCCACGAACTGGCAGATGGGGGCCACCGTGGTACTGGCCCTGCTGCTGCCCTGGGCCCATGCGCGGTTCAAGCGGTTGCAGCACGCCCATGCAAGCTTCGGCGGTCAGACCTTTACCTTCGAACCGGCGGGCGCCGCGTTCTATCGCCTTTACGGCAAGGGTCTCGTCTTGGCGATCGTCGGGGGATTGGGGCTGGCGCTGGTGGTTGGGATCGTTGCGGCTGTCCGTCGGTACTTGGCCTCCCCTGGTGCAGGTGGCGAGACGCGCATGCTGCTGGACCTGCT
>CAILKA010000108.1 GCA_903834645.1 uncultured beta proteobacterium | reverse complement strand
GGCATCGGCCATGCCCAGCTTCTTGAAGGCCTCGGGCTGCGTGGCGCGCAGGAAGGCAAAGAGCTGGGCCACGTCCAGCGCGTGGGCGCGGTCGTAGTCCTTGGGGCTGCCGGCAAGGTAGCCGGTGCCGCCGTAGCGTGCGGGCGGCTCGGTCACCGCGCCGGGCGCGACGGCCAGGCCGTCGGTGCCGGTCATGTGCCGGACGATCAGCGATTCGAGGCCCTTCTCGCTGATGTCGGTGCTCATGCTTTGGCGTCTGGTTTCGGCAGCTTGTGGATGGCCGCCAACAGCAGCCCGGTGGCGGCCAGCAGATCCACCAGCAATTGGTCGTCGTGCTCCAGGTGCCCTTCATATTCGGCCAGGTTGCGCTGCTCGTGCGCCCTGGCCAAGACTCGCCACTGCGCCGCCGGCAGCCCCAGCGTGTGCGGTAGCGCCTGAAACACCAGATAACGGTTGTCCGACCGGTAGCCCAGCCGCCGCAGGGCGTAGAGCGCGAGCGCGTGGGCGGCGTTGTAGGCCAGGTCAAAGCGACTGTCGAACGCGAGGTCGGCGCGCCGCGCATCGGTCAAACGGCGCTCACCGGACGCCAGCAGGCCCGCCAACTCACGCACATTGCGCGGCTCGGCCTTGATCTTGCCGATGCGCTGCAGATTCGCCAGCTCAGCCGACATCGTCGCCGCCGATCAGCATCAGTCGGGGCTGGCCGGCGATGCGGGCGGCAAAACTGTCCGCCTCGCCACGCTTGCGCTGCCATTCGGCCACCGACATCAGGTTGGGATGGATGGTGCGCCCCAGTGCGGCCTCGGCTGTTTGCAGGGCTTCGTACAGCGTCGGGTAGTCCAAGGCCTCGGCGACGACCATCAGGTCGATGTCGCTGACCGCATGCTCTTCGCCACGCGCCACCGAGCCGTAGACGAAGGCCAGGCTGATCTTGTCAGCCAGCGGCGCCAGCGCCTGTTGCAGCGGGAAGGCCAGGCCGACGCTCTTGCGGATCAGGCCCGCCAGCTCCGCAAACACGGGCGACGCAGGATTGGCCTGGTAGTGCTTCTGGTTGCCCACGTGCGCCACCGTCACCAGCCCGGTCTGCGCCAGCTTGGTGAGCAAGCGGTGAACCGCCCCGGTACCGGACTTGGCCAGGCGGATCAGCTCACCGCTTTGAAACCGCCGCTCCGGCTGGCCGAACAACCAGCCCAGCACGCGCTGCTGCACGGGCGTGAACAGCGCGTCGGCCAGCGAAGCCGGCGTCAACGGTGTCGGAGTGGTGCTGCCTGTCGTTCCCATTTAGGGAATGATCCTACCCAAATCGGGAAGACAAGACAAGGCTGCTTGTGGCGCCGAGATGCGCGACCGTCAGGCTGTCGGTGCCTGTCATGCGCCGGACGATCAGCGATTCGCGGCCCTACTCGCTGATGTCAGTGGTCACGCCTCGGTTTCCTCTTCGTCGGCAGTGTCGAGTTCGTCCGCTTCGTCGATGGGCTCATCGGCAAGCGCGCGCTGATTCACCTCTGGCAATGAGGCCGCAGCGTTGCGCACGTCAAGCCGGCCGGTGACAACTTCGGCAATGAGACGAGTTCGGTATTCACGCAGCAACTGAATCTCAGCTTCTAGGCGCTCAACGCGCCTGTCGATGGCTGACGTTTCTGCGTCGATGTGATTGGCGATGGCGCTCGCTTCGACCATTGGCGGCAGGGCGAATCGAAAATCCTTGAGCGATGAGAGCGGCAGATTGTTCGCCATGCCTTCAGCGCCGCTGATCGCCTGTTCGACCTGGTGCCGGTAATAGCGACAGTTCATCGCATAGACCATGAAGTCCGGATTAACGGAGCCAGTGAACGACGCCCGAAATGTCTTGTCCGACAAGATCAGCCGATAGCGAAGTGACTTCACGCGCCCCACCGAACCGACAAGGCTGGGTGATCCACATGCACGCGAGATCAACACATCACCCACGGAAACTGCAATGGCCGGGTCGATTGCGAAGTCCGTTGCCAGCCTCTTGTGTTCCGTTTCGCGAAAGACGCCACGGTTTACGCAGCCCGACTTGAGCACACCCCATGAATCACCATCTGCGAGGAAACCCACTGCAAGTGGGCTGACCCCTTGGTCGATGCTACGGACCATCGTCCGAAGGCGCCGCACCTCCCAGTGCGTCGGGATGTCGCCCAGCCAGGATATTCCGGTGGGTTTGAGCTTGACACTGGTATCGAGGCCCTTGGTGACAGCGCGGTGGATGATGACCTGCTTCTGCTCTGTCTGCAGCGTGATTGCCTTGCGCTTCGCGCGGATCGTTCGCTCAAGTTTCCCATTCGCCCAATCCAGAAAGCGCACGATTGCAGCTTGCTCTGCCGGCGGCGGACACGGTGACCGCATCTGCTTGAACTGATCCCAGTACAGCCGATTGCGGTCCTTCACGATGCCGCGCGACGCCGCATCGATTTCGACCATGTAGTCGCCTGTCCGGAACAGCGCCGCGAAGTATTGCGGTTCGACATCTGGGTAGGGCCGCGCCACGACGTAGGCCGGGCTCACCAGGCCATCGACGGGGCAGATACCGAGAGCGCCTTGCCACATGCGCATCGTGTTGTAGGCCAGGTCGCCCTTCACTGCGCGCTTGTACTTGCCGAAGTCCGACATCACCTGCTTGCGCTTGGCACCGCCGAAACTGCGAACTTGCACGCCCGTCTTCAGCGAGACCTCCAGGATCGGCAGTTCGGCATAGCCGGTCTGGCTGCGCTGGCCGAAGAGGCTGCCGTTTCGCATGACGCGCCAATGCGCAGGCACCTGGCCCAGCCACGGCAGCCCTGAGTCTTTGTACTGCGCGTAGGGTTTGAGGTTGGCGATCACGCCATGACCCCCTGCTCATTACTGTCCCACCGCTCGCGGTAGGCATTGATGTAAAAGGCCGTAGCCGCTGGGTCAAACTGCCAGTAGTGGCGGCACAGCTGCCGGTACAGCAGCACCACGGGCTCATACCCACAGAAGTCCAGCAGGCCATCCAGCGTGTGCTCGATGTGCTGGGCGTCGCGGCTGTCGCTACGCACGATGTCGTCCACCACCGGCCGGTATTGCAGCGCCGCCCGTTTCTCAAGCTCACGCATGCTGTCCACCAGGTCGAGTATGGCCTGGGGTGGGCTGACATCGGGCGTCACGCGCGGCCCTTCGCATCAGGCAGGCGCCGGGCCGCCTGTTCCCTGGCATGTTCCATCGCCTGGTGCAGGCGCTCGCGCAGCATCGGCAGCGGTGGCAAGGCGGTGAGGTACTCGCTGACGCGGATGGACTTGGCGTCGAGTTGCAGCAGCTCCACCTGCTCGGCGTCGGCCGCCGCACACAGGATCAGGCCGATCGGCGCCTCTTCACCCGGCGCACGTTCATGCTTGTCCAGCCAGCGCAAGTACAGCTCCATCTGGCCGACGTGGGCCGGCTGGAAAGACTCCAGCTTCAACTCAACGGCGATCAACCGGCGCAGGTGGCGGTGG
>CAILKA010000107.1 GCA_903834645.1 uncultured beta proteobacterium | reverse complement strand
CCAACGCCCTCACGGTGGCGCTGGCCTCGACGATCCTGCTCACGAAGATCATCGTGGAGCGCCAACAGGGGCGCCCGCGCGATCAGAAGCGGTAGCCCACTCCCACCGAAACCGTGGTCGGGTCCAGGGAGGCATCGAGCGTCTGCCCGGTGGAGAGCGTCACGCGCGTCTTCAGCGGCGTGTACTTGACGGACGTGTCGAGCGACCACTTCCCGCCCAGCCGCCAAGCCAGGCCGACCTGGCCGGTGACCGTCCATTTCGACTCCGCGCTGAGGGTGGTCGGGCTCGTGGGCGTGCCGCCGGTGAGGGCGGTCAGCGCCAGGGTGCTGCGCGCACCGTGGAGCCTGGCGTAGGTGGGACCAGCCCCTACGTAGGGACGCACGGCCGCGTCAGGAGCGCCGAAGCGGTACTGCACGAGCAGCGTGGCCGGCTGCGACTTGACCTCGCCGAGCTTGCCGACGCCGGCAATGGCGCCATCGCCGGTGATCTCATGCTTGTAGCCGGCCGTCAACGGCAGGTCCAGGGCGATGTTGTTCGTCCACATCCAGGTCACGCCGCCGGCGGCCTGCAAGTTCGAGCCCACCGACACACGCGTGCCGGCGAAGCTGGGCGTGCTGAGGTTGCCGCTGCGGGTGTCGGGGGTGACATCGGTGGCGCCCAGGCGCACGGTGAGCGAGCCTGCGGCCTGGCCATGCGCGGCGCAGGCGGCCAGCAAGCCGGCGGCCAGCGCCGCAAGAGGAAGGAGTCGTTGTGCCATGTCGGTTTCTCCAGTGCCAGGCCGGCGTGGGTCAGAGCCAGCCGGCGGTGGCCAGCGAACGGGAGATCAGCTGCGCGAGCAGCTGGTGGCCGTAGGGCGTGGGGTGGAAGCTGTCCGAGAAGGCCCAGGTCTTGTACCAGTTGGCACCCCCCGTGGCGCCCGCAGGCACGTTGGCAGCCAGCGCCGCGTCGGTGCAGGTGGGCCAGGTGACGGTGGGCAGGCCGCTGCTGTCCTGGCCCGTGATCGGGCAGGCAAAGCCCTTCACGTTCGTGAGCCCCCACTGCGCGGGGTTGGCCACCTGATCGTTGAAGGCGGTGTAGAAGTCCACGACCACCACACGGCTCTCGCCGGCGAAGCGCTGCGCAAGCTGGGCGTTGAAGGCCTCGACCCAGCCCTTGAAGAGGGCCTCGGACTGGGCACGGGCGGCCGCACCGGCGGAGCCGCCGCCGGAGGCCTGCGCGATGCCGTCGAGCACGAACTGGAAGCGAGGCGTGTTCGTGACGCCGGGCATGTTCAGGACCGCGACGCGCTGCGCACCCTTGTCGAGCGCGCGCGTCTTGATCATGTCGGCGAAGTTGTTGGCCAGCGCCGTCATGTAGGTGACCCCCGCGGTGGCGAGCCCGGTCTGTCCGCCTGCCGCTGCGGCGCCCACCTGGGCCTGCGTCAGCACCGTGCCCAGCAAAGCGGCGTAGGAGGCACCGCGGTCACGCGGGGCGTTCAGGTAAGCGCCCACGAGCGAAGCCGCATCGTTGCCCCCGCCGTCGACCAGCAGCAGGTCGCCCGCGGCGAAGTTGCCCGCCGCGGTGGCGGTGGCGAACTGCACCCCGATGCCGCGTGGATCGGCCGCCGTCAGGCTCGAGCTCGCCGGGTTGATCACCCCGCCGCCGATGGCGTAGTTCGTGCACCCGGCGCGCGAGTTGGCGGTGAACGTGGTGCCGGTGAAGACGAAGAAGTTGCAGCCCTTGGCCAAGCCGTAGGTGGCGGCGATGCGCTCAGGGAAGATGTCGTTGCCCTGCACCGTGAACTTCACGCCGAAGGTGCCGACGTCGGCCAGGCTGTCGCCCATGACCTTCACGGAGGTGATCGCCACGCGCGGCGTGGTATCCGCTCCCCCTCCTCCGCCCCCGCAGGCAGCCAGCAGCGCGGCAAGCGCGGCCGACGTGGCCAGCGCCAGGGTTCCTCGGCGTAGTCGGTTCATCTCGTCTCCTGTTCATGCGTGGCGCGCCGACGTGGCCCGCCATGGGCCGCGCACCCGCGGCCGAACGGTCACTATACGAGGGGGGATCGGGCGAGCATGGTCGGGAAAACGCGCCTTGCCCCGAGGCGCGGGACGCTGCAACCCGCGGCGCCGGGCCTCAGAACGGGTTGAGCGTGGCGCGCGCGACGGCCAGCGCACCAAGCTGCCGGTGGCCGCCCGTGCCGAGCCAGCGGTCGCTCGCCCACAGGTACAGGTTCGCCGAGGCCCCGTCCACCAGGGTCCGGGTCGTGCAGTTGGGTAGCGCCGCCGTGCACACCGCATCCTTGGCATTGCTCAGGTTGAAATAGCCCGGCGCACGCGCAGCGACCTGCACGAACTCATCGGTCAGGATCAGGCCAATGAGGCGGCCGTCGTTGATGATCGTCGCGCGCACACGGCCATTGAGGGCGGCCGACAAGTCGGTCAGCAGCCGGGCACCGTCGGCGCCCTGGGCGATGCCGTAGGGGGAAAGCCCCATGTCGGGCATCGTCGAGATGACCACCCGTGCACCGAGGCCGACCATGCGGTTGACCTGTTCGGCCAGGCGGATCCCGCGGGCGCGCGCTTCGTTGATCAGCTCGTCGCGCGAGCGGGCGGGGAATTGCGCGTAGAGGTCAAGCACGTCCCAGGTGCCGGCCAGCACCAGCACCAGTTCCTCGTTCAGGAAGCCCCCCGCGGCCACGTGCGCATCGACCTGACGCACGACATCGGCCACGCGCGCGCCCGGCGCGGCGCGGGTGGCCGCCTTCGTCTGGGCACCGGTCAGCGGGCACTCGGGAAAAGCGAAGTTGAAGGCCCGGGCCACGTCCTGGATCCAGATCGGCGAGGCGTTGCAGTCCAGCGTCTGGCCATCGGTTCCGAACTCGTTGACCGTGTACTTGCGGCCCTCGGGCGTGAACGAGCTCGACTCGTCGCCAAAGACCGTCAGGCGCGGCGGCTCGAAGGCCTGGATCTGCGAGGTACCACCGCCGCAGGCGGCCAGCAGCACGGCGGCGCCGGCAAGCAGCCAGGCGAGGGGGCGGCGAAGGGGCTGGAACATCGGCGGGAGGGGCTTGGGGTGAGTCGCTTCGGGTGGGTCGGCCGCACACGGGTCAACGGTTGGACGCACGCTGCAGCCGGTCTCGTACGCCATCCCATTCGGGATCGGCAGGCGGTTGCTCGATCCAGATCGAGGTCACCGACTCGGCGTCGAACCGGCGCAGCATCGCGAAGAGCTCGTGAGCAGCGCGCTGCGCATTGTCGGGCATCGGCCAGGCAAGCACGCCCGGCACGTCGGCCAGCGCCTGCACCGGGTGGCGCGAATATACGCCGATGCGTCCCTGCGGGTGGGCCGCGCGCTGCGCGCGCACCGCCTCGGCCAGCCCGGCGCCTGCGCACAGCTGCACGGGCGCGGCCGGGGCGTAGTGCGAGGCCAGAGCCCCCGGCGTGCGCGGCGCGTGCGCGTCCGGGGCGAGCAGCGGCTCGCCCAGCACGGCCTCGATCCGGGCGCGCGAAAGCGTGCCGGGCCGCAGCAGGAAGGTCGCCGCGCGGCTGCAGTCGACGATGACCGACTCGATGCCCTCGCGGCAGTCGCCGCCGTCGAGCACGACGAGCGCGGGCCCGAACTCGGCCGCCACGTGCGCCGCCTGCGTCGGGCTGACACGGCCAAAACGGTTGGCGCTCGGGGCCGCCACGCCCGGCACCCCAAGGGCCGCTGCCTGGCGCAGCAGGGCCTGCGCCACCGGGTGGTCGGGGCAGCGCAGCGCCACCGTAGGCGCCCCCGCGGCAGCGGCTTGCGCCACGCCGGGCCGGCGCGGCACCACGATCGTCAGCGGGCCCGGCCAGAACTGCGCCATCAGCGCACGCGCGCGTGCCGGCAGCCCCGGGGGCTGGCGCACGAAGGCCTCGGCGGCTTGCGCATCGGCCACGTGCACGATCAGCGGGTGATCCAGTGGCCGGCCCTTGGCCGCATAGATGCGCGCCACCGCCGCGTCGTCGTCGGCACGCGCGGCCAGGCCGTAGACGGTCTCGGTGGGCAGCCCGACGAGTTCGCCAGCGACCAGCGCGCGCGCCGCGCGGGTCAGCGCCTCGGGGTCGCGCGGGTCGAGGACAGGCATGCAGGGCGTCAGGCGTGGGCCGGGGCGGGAGCGGCTTGACGGGCTCTCAGGCGGCGGGCAGCCCGAGCCGCGCCGCAGCCTGGCGCGCCAGGGCGAGTGCGGCCTCAGGCTCGGCGGCCGTCACCGTGAGGTGGCCCATCTTGCGCCCGGGGCGGGGCTCGGCCTTGCCGTACAGGTGCAGGTGGGCCCCGGGCAGCGCGAGCAGGCCCGCCCAGTCCGGGGTGCGGGGTGTACGCGCCGGCTCGGAGGCCGCACCGCCTGAAGCGAACCACAAGTCGCCCAGCAAGTTGAGCATGACCGCCGGCGAGTGCAGGCGCGGCTGGGGCAGCGGCAAGCCCGCGAGCGTGCGCACCTGGAGTTCGAACTGCGAGACGTCGCAGGCGTCCAGGCTCGCGTGGCCGGAGTTGTGCGGGCGCGGCGCCATCTCGTTGGCCAGCACTCGGCCATCGTCGAGCGCGAACCACTCCACGCACAGCACGCCCACGTAGCCCAGCGCCTGCGCCAGGCGCCGCGTGTGCGCGATGGCTTCCTCGGCTGCCGCGGGCGGCACGTCGGGCGCGGGCACGCGCGTGACGGCCAGGACGCCGTCGCGGTGCAGGTTCTGCTGCACCGGCAGGTGCACGCAGTGCCCGTGGTCGTCGCGCGCCACGATGACGCTGAACTCGCAGGCCAGCCGCAGGCGCTGCTCGAGCAGGCACGGCACGCCGCCGAGTGCGCGCCAGGCATCGGGCAGCGCGGCCGCATCCGGCACGCCGCACTGGCCCTTGCCGTCGTAGCCCAGCGTGGCAGTCTTGAGGATGGCGGGAAACAGATGCGGCGCCGCATCCCCCAGATCGGCCTCGCAGGCGATGAGGAGGTGCGGTGCGCAAGGCACGCCCCCTTGCACGAACTGCGCCTTCTCGCGCGCGCGGTGCTGGCACACCGCCACTGCCTGCGCCCCCGGCGCAACTCGCACGCGCGCGGCCAGCACCTGCAGCGCCTGGGCCGGCACGTTCTCGAACTCGGTGGTCACGGCGTCGCAGGCGAGCGCCAGCGCGGCCAGGCCCTGCGCGTCGTCGTAGCCGGCGCGGATGTGCAGGTCGGCCACCTGCGCGGCCGGGCTCGCGGCATCGGGGTCGAGCACGGCCACTCGAAAGCCCATCGCCTGCGCGGCTTGCGCGAACATGCGGCCGAGCTGGCCGCCCCCGAGCACGCCCAGCGTGGTGGGCTGGCCGTCGCGCAGACGCAGCTCCCCGGGCAGCAGCGGCATGTCGCGCGGGCCCGGCTCAGCGCGGCAGCTGCGCCGTCATCGCGCAGGCTGCCGCGTGCTGCGCGGCGCGAAAGGCCTGCAGCCGCTGGCCGAGTGCATCGTCATGCAGCGCGAGGATGGCCGCGGCGAAGAGCCCGGCGTTGGCCGCTCCGGCGCTGCCGATGGCGAAGGTCGCCACCGGCACGCCTCGGGGCATCTGGACGATCGAGTAGAGGGAATCCATCCCCTGCAGGTGGCGGCTCGGCACGGGCACGCCCAGCACCGGCAGCGTCGTCTTGGCAGCCACCATCCCCGGCAGGTGGGCCGCGCCGCCCGCACCCGCGATAATGACCCGCACGCCACGCGCGCTTGCCGTCTCGGCAAAGCCGAACATCTCGTCGGGCATGCGGTGCGCCGAGAGCACCTGCGCATCGCAGCCCACGCCCAGCTCGCGCAGCACGTCGGCCGCAGCCGACATCGTCTCCCAGTCGCTGCTCGAGCCCATCACGAGGGCCACGGGGGCGGCTGCCGCCTGCGCCACGGGGGCGGGGTGGGCCTCAGGCATCGCTGCGTGCTCCTGCGGAGGTGGGAGGTGTGACGGAAGCATCGGGCAGGTCGGACAGCCCGTGCGCGCGCAGCTCGCCACCCAGCTGCGCCCACACGGCCTGCATGCGTGCCTGCTCGCTCGCGGCAAGCTGAGCCTGGTGCGCAGCCGCGGCCTCCTGTCCGGCCGCGCGCAGCGCGCGCGCCAGGGTGGCGTGCACGATCAGGCGGTCGTCGGGGTCGGGGGTATGCACGAGTCGGGCCTCGATGTCGGCGCCCTCGGCGAGGGCATCGGCAGGCCGGTGCAGTGCCACGTGGCACCACAGCCGGTCGGCGCGCAGCTGCGCATCGTAACGGGCCAGGCCCGCCTCGCCGAGCCTCGGCAGGGTCCGCTCGATCCAGCCCAGCGCCTCCTCGTGCCGGGCCTGGACGACGAGCAGCGCGATGCGCGCCAGCGGCTGCAGCTCGGCCAGCGCCTGCGCGCGCACCGCAGCCTCGTAGTTGCGCGAGGCGTCGAGCTGCAGCCGCGCGAGCTCCTGCTCGTCTGGCGCAGCCGCAGCGGGCGCGGCAAGCGCCCAGCCGATGCGCAGCCGCTGCACCCCGAAAGCCGCGCGGTCGTGCAGCACGGCTGCCATCAGCAGGCTGTCGCCTGCGGCGGCAGCCGCCTCGCGTGCGCAGGCGAACCAGCCCTGCGCCGCGGCCCCCTCGCCGGCACTCATCCAGGCGCTGGCCACCGTCAGCGCCACGCGGGCCAGGGCTGCGGGCCAGCGCACACCGGCACCGGGCGCACCCAGGGCGAGTTCGCGCGCCTGGCCCGCACAGGCCGCGAACTCGGCCAGCCGGCCCTGGTTGAAGTGCAGGTGTGCCAGCCACGCCGCGGCAAGCGCCTGCACCTCGGTGCCGGGCGCCAGCCGCGCCAGCGCCTGCGCGCGTGCCAAGGGCTCGGGCGAGGCCGCCTCGGGCGCACGGTGCAGCGCCACGAGGCCCTCCACCAGATGCAGCCAGGCAGCGGTCTCGGCCGGCGGTGACGACCCGGCCTCGGCCAGCGCCGCGCGCAGCCGCTGCACCGTGGCCAGTGCCTCGTCGAAGCGACCCTGGCGCGCGGCGATCGCCGCCAGGCGCAGCTCCAGCCGCACGCGCTCGGCTGGCCGCATCTCTCGCTGCAACGCCTGCGCGAGTTGCTGCGCTGCCTGCATCACCTGCCTCCCCTTGCGTCGTCCCCAGCGTTACAGCCGGTAGCCTGCCTCCAGCCCTGGTGCATCCCCCGCCGCCCGAGCCGCTCAGCCCGTGAGGCGCGCGAGCACGTCGAGGTAGCCGCGCTGCAGCGCACCCAGCGTCTCGTGCAGCGAGGCATCCTGGGCATCGGGCCAGCTGTCGGGCCCCAGCCGTGCGGCGCGCGCCTCGAGCCAGTCGCGCAGCGGCTGCTTGTCCAGGCTCGGCGGGTTGCGCCCTTCGGCGTAGGCCGCCAGCGGCCAGAAGCGCGAGGAGTCGGGCGTGAGCACCTCGTCCATCAGCACGAGCTCGCCGTGCTCGTCCAGACCGAACTCGAACTTGGTATCGGCGATCACGACGCCGCGCGCCAGCGCGTGTGCGGCCGCCCGCGCATACAAGGCCAGCGAGATTTCGCGGATGCGCCGCGCGAGTGCCGTGCCCACGGCCGCCTCCATCTGCGCGTACGTGATGTTCTCGTCATGCTCACCCACCGCGGCCTTGGTGGCAGGCGTGAAGATCGGCTCGGGCAGGCGCGAGGCCAGTCGCAGGCCCGGCGGCAGCGCCACGCCGCACACCGCACCCTCGGCCTGGTAGGCCTTCCAGCCCGAGCCGGCGAGGTAGCCGCGCACCACGGCCTCCACCGGCACCGGGCGCAGCCGCTTCACGAGCATCGAGCGGCCGCGCACCTGATCGACCTCGCCTGGGGCCACCAACGAATCCGGGGCCTGCCCTGTCAGATGGTTGGGCACGATGTCGGCCAGCAGCTCGAACCAGAACAGCGCCATGCGCGTGAGGATCGCGCCCTTGCCCGGCACCGGGGCGGGCAGCACGCGGTCGAAGGCGCTGATGCGGTCGGTGGCCACCATCAGGATGCGGTCGGTGCCCACCGCGTAGTTGTCGCGCACCTTGCCGCGCGCCAGCAGCGGCAGGCTCGTGAGGCTCGTCTCGAAGACGGCCGGAACGTCCATCACACGACCGTCTGCGCGAGCGCGCCGCTGGCGTAGGCGCGCGCCATCTCGGCCAGGTCACGCGGCTGCAGGCGACCGGCCTGCCCCTCGCAGCCGAACTGCAGGTAGCGCTCCTTGCACACCGCCTTGGCCGCCTCGCGCGCGGGCTTGAGCCACTCGCGCGCATCGAACTTGTCGGGGTTGTCGTGCAGGAACTTGCGCACCGCACCCGTCATCGCCAGCCGGATGTCGGTGTCGATGTTGATCTTGCGCACGCCGTGCTTGATGGCTTCCTGGATCTCGGCGATGGGCACGCCGTAGGTCTGCTTCATCTTGCCCCCGTACTGGTTGATCACGTCCAGCAGTGCCTGCGGCACCGAGGACGAGCCGTGCATCACCAGGTGCGTGTTGGGGATGCGGGCGTGGATCTCCTTGACACGCGAGATGGCCAGGATGTCGCCCGTGGGCGGACGGCTGAACTTGTAGGCGCCGTGGCTGGTGCCGATGGCGATGGCCAGCGCGTCGAGCTGGGTG
>CAILKA010000106.1 GCA_903834645.1 uncultured beta proteobacterium | reverse complement strand
GGGCGTCGTGATGGCTGCTGCCGGCTACCCCCAGGCGCCGCGCCTGGGCGATCCGATCGAGGGGCTGCCGGCAGGCGAGCCGGATGCCCACGTTTTCCATGCCGGCACCACCCAGGCCTGCGACGGCATCGTGCGCACGAGCGGCGGTCGGGTGCTGTGCGCGACGGCGCTGGGCGACTCCGCGCGGCTGGCCCAGCAACGCGCCTACGAGACGGTGTCGACGATCCATTTCGACGGCGCCCAGTGGCGGCGCGACATCGGCCACCGGGCCTTGAAGGCAACGAGATGAATGCACCCTTGGAGCTGACCGAACGGCCGGTGCAGTTGCGCGGCAGCCGCGTGGCGCTGGCCCTGTTGCGCCTGGCGGGCTGGCAGCTGGACTTCGACGGGCTGCCTGCGCGACAGGGCGTGCTCGTGGTCTACCCGCACACCTCCAACTGGGATTTTCCGGTGGGCATGCTCGCCAAGTGGGCGATGGGCTTTCCCGCGATGTTCTGGGGCAAGGATTCGCTGTTTCGCATCCCGTTGTTCGGGCGCTGGCTGAGCTGGATCGGAGGCGTGCCGGTGGACCGTGGCGCACCAGGCGGCATCGTGCCGGACATGGTGCAGCGCCTGCGCACCGCACGCGAGCGCGACGACTTCTACTGGCTCGTGCTCGCGCCCGAGGGCACGCGTTCGTGGCGCCCGGCGTGGCGCAGCGGGTTCTACCGCGTCACCGTGGGCGCTGGCGTGCCCCTGGGCCTGGCCCACATCGATTACGGGCGCCGACGCGTTGGCGTGCACTCGTGCCTGCGCCTGTGCGGCGAGGTCGAGGCCGACATGGCCGAGATCGCGCGCCGCCTGGGCCCCGCACGCGGCTACCGGCCCCAGCTGGCCTCGCCCATCGTGCTGGGCGCCACCGAGCCGGCTCGCGAGGCCGGGCCTGCCGAATCTCCTGCTGCCCAGAGGACCCCGTCATGAGCACCGCCCTCGACACCGCTGCCGTTCGCACCTACCTGCTGGGCCTGCAGGGCCGCATCATCGACACGCTGCAGGCCGAGGATGGGCACGCCTTCCTCAGCGACGGCTGGACGCGCGAGCCCGGCGGCCGCCTGGAAGGCGACGGCTTGTCACGGCTGGTGGAGGAGGGGGGGCTGCTCGAGCGCGGGGGCTGCAACTTCAGCCACGTGCTGGGTCGCACGCTGCCGCCTTCGGCCACGGCGCACCGGCCCGAGCTCGCCGGCTCGCCCTTCGAGGCGATGGGCGTGTCGCTCGTCATGCACCCGCGCAACCCCTACGTGCCCACCGTCCACATGAACGTGCGCATGTTCGCTGCACACCCCGAAGGCCGCGAGAGCGTGGTGTGGTTCGGCGGCGGCATGGACCTCACGCCCTACTACGGCTTCGAGGAGGATGCGCAGCACTTCCACCGCACCTGCCGCGACGCGCTCGATCCCATTGATGCGAAGCTCTACCCGCGCTTCAAGACCTGGTGCGACGAGTACTTCTTCCTCAAGCACCGCGGCGAGCCGCGCGGCGTGGGCGGGGTCTTCTTCGACGACTTCTCCGAGCTTGGCTTCGAGGGCAGCTTCGCGATGATGCGCGCCGTGGGAGACGCCTTCACCGAGGCCTACCTGCCCATCGTCCAGCGCCGGCGCGACACGCCCTACGGCGAGCGCGAGCGCGACTTCCAGG
>CAILKA010000105.1 GCA_903834645.1 uncultured beta proteobacterium | reverse complement strand
CGGCGCCACGCTCGGCACGCGCCTGGGCCGCGCAGGCCTGTGGCTCGCGCCGCTGCTGCTGGCCATGCACGCGCGGCACGCTTTCCCGGACGCAGGCATGGCCTACGTGGCCGTGCCGGTGCTGGCCGCGTGCCTGCTGGCGTGGCAGGCGCGGCTGGACTGGCAGGCACTGCGGCCACGTTCTCCTGCGCCGGGCCCTGCGGCACTCTCACCCTAGGGTTGGACCGCCCCCTGCCCAGAGGGGGCTCCACGGCCCGCTGGTGTACGCTGCGAACAGACCGACCCACAGGAGACCGACCCATGCGCACCACCCTCGTCGCCCTCGCGCTCGCCGCCATGGCCGGGCTGGCTGCCGCCCAAGGCAGCTTCCCGTCCAAGCCGATCACGCTGGTCGTGCCCTTCCCGCCGGGAGGCTCCACCGACCTGATCGCGCGCGTGTTGCAGCCCAAGCTGCAGGAGCGGCTCGGGGGCACGGTGGTGGTGGAGAACCGCGCCGGCGCCACCGGCACGATCGGCGCGGGCCAGGTGGCGCGCGCGCCGGCCGATGGCCACACGCTGCTCGTCTCGTCGCTCGGCCCCTTCGTGATCGCGCCGCACCTGATCAAGGTGAACTACGACGCGCTCAAGGAGCTCGACCCGATCAGCATTGCCGTGCAGGCGCCCAACGTGCTCGTGGTGCCCGCGGCCTCGCCGCACAAGTCGCTGGCCGACGTGCTCGCCTTCCTCAAGGCCCAACCCGGCAAGATGACTTTTGGCTCATCGGGCAACGGCAGCAGCGATCACCTCACGGCCGAGATCTTCTGGCAGCAGACGGGCACGAGCGGCGTGCACGTGCCCTACAAGGGCGGCGGCCCCGTGATGCAGGACCTGCTGGGCAACCAGGTCGACAGCTCCTTCATGAACATCAACACCGCCATGCCGCAGATCCAGGCCGGCAAGCTGCGCGCGCTCGTCATCACGAGCGCACGCCGCTCGCCGCTGCTGCCGCAGGTGCCCACGCTCGAGGAGTCGGGCGTGCGCGAAGCCAACGTGCAGTCGTGGCAGGCGGTGGCCGGGCCGCGTGGCCTGCCGGCCGACGTGAAGGGCCGCCTGCACGCCGCGATCGTGGCGGGCCTGGCCGATCCGGCGGTGCGCCAGCGCCTGCTCGACCTGGGCTTCGAGATCGTGGCCAACACGCCCGAGCAGTTCGCCGCCTTCCAGGCTGCGGAGTTCGCACGCTGGCAGCAGCTGATCACGAGCCGCAACATCAAGGCCGACTGATCCGCGCAGCGGCTCACTCACCGAACGACGGCACGACACAGCAGCCCGCTGAACCCGCGACGCCTCCCGTGGCTCTGTCCTCCTCGCCTCGCCTCACGAGCCTGCAGGTCGTGCCCGTGGCCGGGCGCGACGGCATGCTGCTGAACCTGTCGGGCGCGCACGCACCCTTCTTCACGCGCAACCTCGTCATCGCCCGCGACAGCGCCGGCCACACCGGCCTGGGCGAGGTGCCCGGCGGCGAGGCGATCCGCCAGACGCTGGAGGATGCCCGGCCGCTCGTCGAGGGCCGCGGCATCAGCGAGCTGCAGGCGATCCTGGCCGACATCCGCACCCGCTTCGCCGACCGCGATGCAGACGGGCGCGGCCAGCAGACCTTCGACCTGCGCACCACCATCCACGCGCTGGCCGCTGTCGAGTCGGCGCTGCTGGACCTCCAGGGCCAGCACCTGGGCGTGCCCGTGGCGGCGCTCCTGGGCGAAGGCCAGCAGCGCGACCGCGTGCGCATGCTCGGCTACCTCTTCTTCGTTGGTGACCGGCGCAAGACCCCTCTGCCCTACGTCGACCCCGCCACCGAGCCCGACAGCGACGACGGCTGGTTGCGCCTGCGTCACCACGAGGCGCTCACGCCCGAAGCCATCGTGCGCCAGGCCGAGGCGGCCCAGGCGCGCTACGGCTTCGAAGACT
>CAILKA010000104.1 GCA_903834645.1 uncultured beta proteobacterium | reverse complement strand
GGAGAAGTTCGCGGGCTACGGCTTCAACAAGAGCCACGCCGCGGCCTACTCGCTGCTGGCCTACCACACGGCCTGGCTCAAGGTGCACGGCCCGGCCGAGTTCTACGCCGCGAACATGACGGTGGAGATGGACGACACCGACAAGCTCAAGGTGCTGCTGGCCGATGCCCGCGTCTTCGGCGTGTCCTTCGAACCGCCCGACATCAATCGCGGCACCTGGCGCTTCGAGCCCGTGGGCGAGCGGCGTGTGCGCTATGGCCTGGGGGCCGTGAAGGGCACCGGGCAGGCCGCCATCGAGGCGATCGTGGCGGCGCGCGACGGCGTGAACGGCAGCGGCGGCGCGCCCTTTCGCAGCATCTTCGAGTTCTGTGCGCGGGTGGATCGCCAGCGCGTCAACAAGCGCGTGGTGGAGGCGCTGGTCAAGGCCGGTGCCTTCGACGCGCTCCACCCCGATCGGGCGAGCCTGCTGGCGAGCGTGGCGCTGGCCTTCGATTGGGCCGACACGCAGGAGGCCCACGCACTGCAGGGCGGGCTCTTCGACTTTGGCGGCGATGGCGAGGAGGCGCACGGCTCATCCTCGCGCGAGCCTGCCCTCGTGCACGCCGAGCCCCTGGGTGTGCGCGAGCGGCTGATGCTGGAGAAGAGCGCGCTCGGGCTGATGCTGTCGGGCCACCTGTTCGACGAGTGCGTGTCCGAGGTGCGCCGCTTCGTGCGCCGCGCGCTGGCTGAAATCTCCGATGCGCGCGAGCCGCAGCTGCTGGCGGGCATCGTGTCCGGCCTGCGAGTGGTCAATGGGCAGCGCGGGCGGGCAGCGATCTTCCGCCTCGAGGATGGCAGCAGCTCGATCGAGGCGGTGGTCAACGAGGAGCTGCTCGACGAACAGCGCGAGTTGCTGCTGGAAGATGCGTTGCTGGTGGTCCAGGGTCGCGTGCAGAAGGACCACTTCAACGGTGGCGGCCTGCGGCTGACCGTGGGGCAGCTCTGGGACCTCCCCGCCGCCCGCGCGCGCTTCGCGCGTCACCTGCAGGTGGCGGTCCACGGCGCCCTGCCTCCCCTGGCCGAGGTGATCCGGACCTGGCCGGTACGGCGCATCCCGACCGACCAGGGCACGCTCCTGCGTGGCCTGGCGGTGCGGCTGCAGTGGCGTGGCCGGGGTGCCACGGCCGAGATCGACCTGGGCGAGGAGGGCTGGTTCTGGCCGTGTGACGAGGCGCTGGCCCGCTGGCGGCAAGTGGCCGCGGGTGGGCAGGCGGCTGTCGTCTACGAAGGCGACTGAAGAGCCTGCGGAGCCACGCATGTCCGCCGCCTCCCCTGCGCCCGCGCTCACGGCTCTCGTTCTCAGCGGCGGCGGGGCGCGCGCGGCCTACCAGCTGGGGGTTCTGCGCGCCGTGGTGCAGATGCGTCGCGAGGCGGGCTTGGGCGGACGAGGCAATCCCTTTCCGGTGATCTGCGGCACCTCTGCCGGGGCGATCAACGCAGCGACGCTGGCCTGCCATGCCGACGACTTCGAGGCGGCCGTGAACCGGATGTGCGAGGAGTGGTCGGGCTTCCACGCCGAGCGCGTCTACCGCTCCGACAGCCTGGGGATCGTGCGCACCGGTGCCCAGTGGCTCACCATGCTCTCCATCGGCTGGGTGCTCGCCCGGTGGCGCCGCGCCCGCCCGCGATCGCTGCTGGACAACGCCCCGCTGGCCCAGCTGCTCGAACGTGCAGTGGCCTTCCAGCGCCTGCCCACGCTCATGCGCAGAGGGAGCCTGCGCGCGCTGGCCGTCACCGCGTCGAGCTACACCAGCGGCGAGCACATCACCTTCTACCAGTCCGAGGCGCCGATCCAGCCATGGACGCGCAGCCAGCGAGTGGCCGAGCGCGCACAGATCGGCATCGGCCACCTCATGGCCTCCTCGGCGATTCCCTTCGTGTTTCCCGCGGTCGAGCTCGAGCGCCAAGGGCGCCGCGAGTGGTTCGGCGATGGCTCGATGCGCCAGACTGCGCCGATCTCGCCCGCCATTCACCTGGGAGCGCACCGTGTGCTCGTCATTGGCGCCGGGCGCATGCACGAGCCTGCAGGACGCCTGGTGGCCAACACCGGCTATCCCTCCATCGCGCAGGTCGCGGGTCACAGCCTGGCAGGCATCTTCCTGGACGCCCTGGCGGTGGATGTGGAGCGGCTGGAGCGCATCAACCGCACGCTTGCACTGTTGCCGCCCGAGGCCCGGGCCCACACGCCGTTGCGACCGGTGCAGGCCCTGGTGATCGCGCCAAGCCAGCGGCTGGACGACATCGCCGCACGCCACCAGGCGAGCCTGCCCGCGCCCGTACGGGCGCTGCTGCGCGGGGCTGGCGTCAGCGGCCAGGGAGTGGAGGCGCGCGGCGCGGCGCTGGCGAGCTATCTGCTGTTCGAGGCGCCCTACACGCGCGAACTGATCGCGCTGGGCGAGGCCGACGCACGGGCGCGGCGCGAGGACGTGATCGCATTCTTCAGCTGAGTGGCGAGTGCGGGCTCAGCCACGCTCGGCGCGCAGCACCGGATTGAAGCGAGCGTCGTTGTACATCTTGAACTGCCGGTAGACCTTGAAACAGGCGCGGCCAGCCTGCGCATCGACGAGCAGCGCGTCCAGGCAGGCGGCGAGATCGCCGCGCTGGCGCTCGAGCTGGGCCAGCCGCCCGCGGCTCAGCACGAGGTGGGCCTCGTCGGTGTCGCGCCGCATCGTCTGCTCGCGCATGGCGCGGCGCTTGAGCGAGAGGATGGAGAGCCGGTCGATCATGCTGCCGGCAGTCTCGCTGTTCAGCCGCGCCTCGGGCGCGGCGCGAGAGACAGGCATGTCGGTGCGGGCCGAGTCCGCGTCCACGAGGCCCAGCCCGACGAGCAGGATCTCGTCGACCCGCTCGGTGGCATCGTTGCGAGCCTGGTTGTAGCGGTCGATGGCGCGCTTGTTGGCGGCAATCTCACTGTCGGCCACCAGCGTGCGCCGCGCGAGGTCTTCCTCGGCCCACAAGAGCGAGTTGAAGCGGTGGTTGGCCGCGATCCAGTGCCGCAGCGGCTCTTCAGGCGGCGGCAGCGCCACGGCATCGGCCGGCCAGCCGGGGTGCGCCAGCAGGAGGTCGTGCAGCGCGGTCACGTCGGAGCTGGCAAGCAAGGCAGGGGCAGGGCTCATCGGCGGGTGCTGGGTGAGGGGTTTCAGGTTGAGGGGCCGTCAGGGTGCAGGGCCGATCGGCCAGGGGCTGGCATCAGCGCGCGGGCGCGCGCCAGGACGGCGTCGGCGGCGGGCCACTGGGGCCAGCCGCGCTCAACGTGCACCTGTGGGCCCCATGCTCCCCAATGTTCGGGAACGGTCGGCCCGAGCACGGACAGCAGGGGCGTGCCCACCGCCGCTGCCAGGTGGCCCGGGCCGGTGTCGTTGGAGACGACCAGTGCAGATGCCTCGATCAGCGCGGCGTACTCGCCGAAGTCCACGCCCTCGAAGGTGATGGCACCCGGGTAGTCGCGACGGGCCACCGTGACTTCCTCGCCCGGGCCCGGGCACGACACGATCGGAAGACCGAACTCGGCCCGTGCGCGCTCGACGAATTCGGGGAAGCCGGGCCACCGCTTGTCTGCGCGGTCGTAGGTGCCACCGGCAAAGGGGCAGGCCAGCACGAAGCCGGGAGCCAGCCCGTACGCACGCATCCGCGCCTGCGCACGCTCACGCGCCTCGGGCGCGATGCGCCAGCCGATGGATACGGGCAGCGGGGCGGTGCGCCCCAGGAGGGCATCGGCGAGCTGCCAGTATTCGGCCAGCGTGTGCACGCCGCGAGGCTTGGCCAGAGCCTCGGCGAGCAGCCAGGAGCGCGCCTCGTAGGCGAAGCCCAGCGGGCGCCAGCCGGCCACACGTGCTTCGAGCGCACTGCCGAAGGAGTAAGGAAACACGATCGCATCGGGCCCGCCTTGCCGCAGGCAAGCTCCGCTGCTGCGCAGTTCGCGGCGCAGGGCGCGCCACTGCGCGACGCGACCGGGCAGCCCTTCGGCCAGGCGGTGCACGGGCCAGCCAAAGCCCGCAAGCAGTGGCCGTGCCCAGCCCTTGCCCACCAGGTGCAGCGCGAAACCCGCCTCGGATAGGCGCTGCAGCGTGGGCACCGACAGGACGACATCGCCCACGAAGTTGCGCAGGCGCACGACGAGGGCGGTGTGAGGCACGGCGGGCACGGCTGGCTCGGGCGAAGCCTTTCATTGTCGTGCACGGCGCGCCCCGCACGGTCCGCGCGCGCGATGGGAGGCACGCGGCTGCAGCTCAACCTTGCGGCCGGGCGGGCGCCGTGGCGCCGGCGGGGCGGCCGGCATCGCCGCGCTGCGGCTCGGCCGAGCCGCCCGTGGGCTTGGGTGAGCGGTAGGTTGCGTTGCCCTCGCGCACAGGCTGGGCGGTCAGGCCGGCGGCGCCCTGGAAGGCTGCTGCCCCCACGCGAAGCCCAGCCTCGGACATGCGCCGGGCGTTGCCCGGGCCCATGCCGCTGACACGCTGGACGAGGTCATCCCAGTCCTTGAAGTTCCCGCTCTTGCGGGCGGCCAGGATCTTGGATGACATCGCGGGGCCGATCCCCTTGACGGTCTCGAGTTCGGCCTGCGTGGCCTTGTTGACGTCTACGGCGCTTGCGCCGGCAAAGGCGGGTGCCGCCAGGCTGAGCGAGGCGGCGAGCAGTACGGAGTTGAGGAAACGGAACACGGGCATCTCCTGGTTGTGGATGGCCGGCGGCGCCGACCTGCAGGAGATTCTTCCCAGGTCAGGTGCAGTCCGAAACCCGCCTGAGGGCCGATCCGATGGATGCCCTCCGAAGGGGGAGGGCGCGCGTCCGGCGCTCGCTTCAGCCCGCGTCAGTGACCGCCTCGGCGGCGCGCCGGATGCGGGCCATGCGCCGCTTCATGCGCCGAATGCGGTTGAGCCGCCTCAGCCCTTGAAACAGCCGCACGGGCCAGGGCGGCGCCAGCTCGCGGCAGGAACCATGCCACGTGTACTGCGTGGCCATTTCCTCGGGACTGAGGTCGTACTCGAGGATCAGCCGCTCGATGTCGCGGGCCGGGTTCATCTCCGGGTGGTTGCGGTAGAGCTCTCCGCCCAGCGGCCGCGTGTGCCACACGGGAGTGGCATCCAGGATGGCGATGGCCATTCGGCGCTCGGCGCCCACGAGCCGCGGCCAGACGAAATCGAGTCCCCAGCCACTGCGGCTGCGGCCAAAGCTCGGCAGGCACGCGCGCAGCGCATCACGGTCGAAGATCGGTGCCATCACCTCGACGAAGCCGGTGTGGCGCAGCACGTGGCCCGGCCGCTGCAGCAGCATCGGGTGGGCATGGAAGGACTCGCGCGTGAGCGCAGGCTGCGCCAGCGCCAGCGCGAAGCCGCGAAAGAGCGCGAACATGCGGTTGATGGTGGCCGTCTCCACGGCCAGGTCGTCGTCTGGGAACCAGAAGGCGTCGTAGCGCTCGAGCAGGGCCGGTTGGGCCTCGAGCATCTCGCCGATGCACGACCACTTCGGCCCCTTGCGGGCCTCCCACAGCGGCGTGTCGGCACGGTAGCGGTCGGGCTCGTTGCCGTAGTAGCTGATGCAGAGGTCGAAGTCTCGTACGGCGCCTGCGATCCATTGGCCGTGCAGCGAGCGGTCCCCCGCGCGCAGCACGACGAGGTTGCGAGGCCCGAGGGGAGTCATGCGGGGCGTGCCAGCAGGTCCTGCGCAGCCTTCAGCGCAGCGGCCACGATCTGGTCCATGTTGAAGTAGCGGTATTGCGCGAGCCGGCCCACGAAGGTCACGTCGCGTTCGGCGTCGGCCAGTGCTGCGTAGCGGCGAAAGAGCGCCTCGTTGGCCGGGTTGGGAACCGGGTAGTAGGGGTCGCCCTCGGCCTGCGGGTACTCGCGCACGATCGAGGTGCCGCGGTGGGCCTGCCCCGTCAGGTGGCGAAACTCCGTGATGCGCGTGTAGGCGTGGCGGTTCGGGTAGTTCACCGTGCCGGTTTCCTGGAAGCGCCCGCCCGCGGGGGCGTCGATGTGCTCATGCTCGAAGCGCAGGCTGCGGTAGGGCAGGCGCCCGAAGCGATGGCCGTAGAAGGCATCGACCGGGCCGGTGTAGACGAGATGCCTGAAGCGCCAGGCGGCGCGCGCCTGCGCATCGTCGCAACCGGTGCGCACCGTGATGAGCGGATGGTCGAGCATGCGCCGGAAGAGCGCGCCGTAGCCCTGCTCGGGCATGAACTGGAAGCGGTCGGTGAAGTAGCGGTCGTCGTCGTTGGTGCGCGTGGGGATGCGTGCAGCCACGCCAGCGGAGAGCTCGCTCAGGTCCAGGCCCCACTGCTTGCGCGTGTAGCCGCGGAAGAACTTCTCGCACAGGTCCGGCCCGACGCTGCCCAGCACCACGTCCTCGCTCGTGCGCACCGGCTCGCGCGGCGTGCGCACGCGCTCGAGGAACTGTTCCACGCCCGCCTCGTCCAGTGCCAGGCCGTAGAGCTGGTTGATCGTCGTGCGGTTGATCGGGATGGGCAGCAGCTGTCCGTCCACCTCGGCCAGCACCCTGTGCTCGTAGAAGCGCCAGGTGGTGAAGCGCGACAGGAAGCGCATCACCGCCTCGCTGTTGGTGTGGAAGATGTGCGGGCCATAGGGGTGCACGAGCACGCCGTGCGCATCGAGCTCGTCCCAGGCGTTGCCGCCGATGTGGGGCCGCCGGTCGACGATGGCCACGCGCCGGCCCGCGTCGGCGAGAATGCGTGCGCAGGTGGAGCCGGCAAAGCCTGCTCCCACGATCAGGAAGTCGACCTCGGCAGCAGGTTCAGTACGCATGGCGATGAATGCGGTCTCGCAGGGGGTGCCGGGGCAGGAGGGCTCGCCGCCGGCGGGCGACTCAGCCGCCGCTGCGGATTGTGTCAGACGCCCCCGTGTGCTGCATTTCGTCACGGGGGGCTTCTCCGGTGCCACCGCGGTCGCGGCAGATCTCGTGCGTGGCTCGCTGGCCAGCGGCCGCTTCGAACCGCTGCTCGTGCTGCGGCGCAAGCGCCAGACGCCGCCGGCCCGGGTGCAGGCCCTGCGCGACGAAGGCCTCGCGGTGGAGCTCGTGCCGGGCTTCGCGCACGTGGCCACCGTGGCCGCGCTCGTCCAGGCATGTCGGCGATTCCGGCCCGATGTGCTGGTCGCCCACGGCTTCAGCGAGCACCTGTGGGGCCGTTATGCGGGCCTGCTGGCGCGCGTGCCGCATCTCGTGCACGTGGAGCACAACTCGCGTGAGCGCTACACGCGCTGGCGCTCGGCGCAGGCGCGCTGGCTGGCGGCGCGCACCGATGCGATCGTGGGCGTGTCCGAAGGCGTGCGGTGCAGCCTCCTCGCGCTGGGCATGCCCGAGGCGCGCACGCTGGCCATCGACAACGGCATCCGGCTCGAGCCCTTCGCGCAGGGCCATCGCCCGCACGAGGCCCGTGCCCGGCAGGTCGTGATGGCTGCGCGCTTTGCGCGCCAGAAGGATCCGGCCACGCTGATCCGTGCCGTCGCAAGGCTGCGTGCCCGTGGTATCGAGCTGCCCGTGCTGCTGGCCGGTGGCGGCAAGGCCGGGCTGCGGCGCGAAGCCGAGCGGCTGGCATCCTCGCTTGGCCTGGCCGGGCAGGTGCGATTCCTCGGCCAGCACACCGACATGCCGGGGCTGCTCACCGGCAGCACGCTGCACGTGCTGAGCACCCACTACGAGGGCATGCCGCTGGCGCTCGTCGAGGCGATGGCCGCTGGCTGCGCGGTGGCAGGCTCTGCCGTGCCGGGCGTGCGCGAGCTGCTGCGTGACGGCGTGGACGGCCGCCTCTTCGGCGAGGGTGACGACGAGGCCCTGGCGGCGATCCTGGAGGCGTGGTGGCACGACCCCGCGCAGGCCGAGGTGCTCGGCCGTGCGGCGCGCGCCCGCGCGCTGGCCGATTTCAGCCTGTCACGCATGACTGCGCGCTACGAGGCGCTGTTCGAGCAGCTGTGCGCGGGCCGGGGGGTGCAGCGGCCGGGCTGAGCGAGCGGGCGGGGTACTCCCGCGGTGGAACCTACTCGCGCCAATGCTGCGTCACCCAGTGCGCCGGCCGCACGACGCGCAGTGCCCGGTTGCGCCGGCCTGCAATGGCATCAGGCGGGTTGACTTCGCCGTGGAAGACGATGATGCGTGCGCCAGCCGGCAGCAGCGGCTCTCGCCAGAAGTTCGTGGGCCAGGGCGGAATGCAGTGGTACTTGTAGCTCGCGCACCAGTCGTGGGGCCAGTAGCGCAGCCGCCCCTGGCGGTGCATCGCCTCCGACAGGAAGGCCTGCTCGTTGCGCAGCCGCGCACGCACCTCTGCCTGGGTGGCGCGGAACTCGGCGAGCACATCGGCGTGCGCGCCCAGCTCGAAGCGGTAGACCGAGGAGTTGCCCGTGATGCGCCACGGGCGCTTCCAGTCGTGGATGATGAGGAATTCGCCCGGCGCCTCGAAGAACGGCGTGATGTCGTCGACGATGACGACATCCAGGTCGAGGAAGAGCGCCGTGCCGCGCAGACCGTGAAGGTCTGCTTCGAAGGTCGTGAGCTTGGTCCAGCCGCGCTCGGGAATGCCGGGCGGCAGCGCCAGGCTCGGGATCGGCAGGCACTGCACTTCCTCGCGCACCCCGTGCGAGTCGTCGGTCAGGCACACGAAACGGAACTCGCCGCGCAGGTGCCGGCGCACCATGGCATAGAGCCGGTTGACGTACTCGGGGCCGTATTTCGTGCCCCACTTCATGCACAGCACGAAGCGCGCGGGCACAGGGGCAGGCGCCGTCACAGTTCCTCCACGGTCCGAGGCGGGAACGTATCCCAGCCCAGGCACCCCGGGCACTGCCAGAACCAGTGCGAGGCTTCGAAGCCGCAGGCCGCGCAGCGGTAGCGCTGGAGCGGCGCGGCCGCGCGCTCGACCGCCCCGCGCAGGCCCGCTAGACCCTGCGTGCCCCAGGCCTGCGGCGGCAGCGCCAGTAGCGCCTGCGCCCCTGCCAGCCCAGGTGCGCGCCCCAGGTGGGCGGCCAGCAGCGCGGCCTGGACGTCGGGCTCGCCTTCCTCGAGCTCAAGCCGGGCCTGCAGCAAGGCGGTCGATGGCTGCTGGGCATACAGCGCGTCCAGGACCTCACGTGCGGCATCGGTCTGCCCGGCTGCGCGTGCGAGCCGGGCGTAGTCGGCAGCCATCAGGCCAAAGAAGGAGGGCGCCGCCTGGCGCAGCGAATCGCAGGAGGCCAGCGCCCGCGCATGCTCGCCATCACGCTCGAGCCAGCGTGCCTGCAGCACCCAGGGCCGCGCGGCGCGGCTGTCGGCGGCCAGCGCGCGCGCGAGGGCCGCCCGGGCTTCATCGGTGTGCTGCTGCGCATGGGCGAGCTCCGCGCGTTCGCACTCGAAGTGGGCGATGCGCGCGCCGAAGTCGCCGCGGCCTGCACGCTGCAGGCGCTGCGCGGCCTCGATCGCGGCAGGCCAGTCGCGCGCGCGCTCGTGCAGCGACAGCAGGGCCAGATCAGCCTGCGCCTCGAAGGCGGTTCCCCGCAGCTGCATGAAGGCCGCCTCGGCCCGGTCGAACAGGCCTGCGCGCAGGTAATCCTGGGCCAGTGCGTGCCGGGCGCGGGCGCGCTCGGGCGCGGGCAGGTCGGCGCGCGCCAGCAGGTGTTCGTGCACCCGCACGGCCCGCTCGAACTCGCCGCGGCGGCGAAAGAGGTTGCCAAGCGCGAAGTGCAGCTCGACGGCCTCCGGATCGTTGCGTACCGCCTCGATGAAGGCGTCCACCGCCTTGTCCTGCTGCTCGTTGAGCAGCAGGCTCAGGCCCCGGAAGTAGGCGCGCGGCGCCTCACGCTGCTCGCTTGTGAGTTGCCGAAGGTCCAGACGTGCAGCAATCCAGCCGAGCGCGAATGCGACCGGGATGACCAGCAGGGCAAGCTGCAGCCACGGGACATCAAAGTCCATCGCGCGGCGGGTGCTCGGGTAGGGGCGCAGGCGCCGTGGCGGGCTGCGAGCCCGCAACCGGCCGGGCGGGTGGGGCCAGACGGCGATACGCCTCACGCCGGTGGCGCCACCAACTCGGCAGCATCGCCAGCACGCCCGTGGCGCTGCCCACGCCGAACGCAGTGAGCACGACGATCACCATCGGCGCGCTCCAGTCGACACCGAAGAACCAGTGCACCGTCACCGGCTGCTGATTGTTCAGCGCGAAGGCGAAGAGGGTGAAGAAGACGAAGGCCCGCGCCAGCCAGACGAGGATGCGCATGGCGGGCAGCCTATCACGCAGGTCTGTCTGGCTGCACGCGTGGCGCCTCGTCCACGGCTTCGCGCAGGGCCTTGCCGGGCTTGAAGTGCGGCACCAGCCGCTCCGGGATCACGACTTGCGCGCCGCTGCGCGGGTTGCGACCCATGCGCGGCGGGCGCCGGCTGATGGAGAAGCTGCCGAAGCCCCGGATCTCGATGCGGTGCCCGCGCGCGAGCGCGTCGGACATCGCATCGAGCATCGTCTTCACGGCGAACTCCGAATCCCGCTGCGTGAGCTGCGGGAAGCGCTCGGCCAGCCGGGCGACGAGGTCCGAGCGCGTCATCCCGGGTTCAGCCGTTGCCGCCCTGGCCGCTGCCGCCGTCGAGCTTGGCACGCAGGAGGGCGCCCAGGCTGGTCGTGCCGGCGCTCTCGCGCTCGTTGCTGGCCGACAGGCGCTGCATCGCCTCTTGCTGGTCGGCCGCATCCTTGGCCTTCAGCGAGACCTGGATGGAGCGCGTCTTGCGGTCGATGTTGATGATCATCACCGACAGGTCGTCGCCTTCCTTGAGCACGTTGCGGGCATCCTCGACGCGGTCGCGGCTGAGCTCGCTGGCGCGCAGGTAGCCCGTCACGTCATCGGCAAGCTGAACCTCCGCCCCACGCACGTCCACCGTCTTCACCTTGCCGGCAACGATCGCGCCGCGGTCGTTGATCGTGGTGAAGGTGGTGAAGGGGTCGGTGTCGAGCTGCTTGATGCCCAGCGAGATGCGCTCGCGCTCGACATCCACCGCCAGCACGATGGCATCGACTTCCTGGCCCTTGCGATAGTTGCGCACCGCAGCTTCGCCCGGCTCGCTCCAGGAGAGGTCCGACAGGTGGACGAGACCGTCGATGCCCTGCGCCAGGCCGATGAACACACCGAAGTCGGTGATCGACTTGACCGGGCCCTTGACGCGATCGCCGCGCTTGACGTTGGAGCTGAATTCCTCCCAGGGGTTGGCCTTGCATTGCTTCATGCCCAGGCTGATGCGGCGCTTGTCCTCGTCGATCTCCAGCACCATCACCTCGACTTCCTCGCCGAGCGTCACGACCTTGGAGGGAGCCACGTTCTTGTTGGTCCAGTCCATCTCCGAGACGTGCACCAGGCCTTCGATGCCCGGCTCGATCTCGACGAAGGCGCCGTAGTTGGCGAGGTTCTTGACCGCGCCCTTGATCTTGAAGCCGATGGGGAAGCGGT
>CAILKA010000103.1 GCA_903834645.1 uncultured beta proteobacterium | reverse complement strand
GCAGCAGCGCAGCGTCAAGAGCGGCAGCGCCGATGACGCAGCCTTCATCCTGGGCAACGCCGAGACCGTGATCATCGTGCCGGGCTACGGCCTGGCGGTGGCGCGCGCGCAGCACGCCGTCAAGGAGCTCGCCGCCAAGCTCAGCGCCAAGGGCGTGACGGTGAAGTACGCGATCCACCCGGTGGCCGGGCGCATGCCGGGGCACATGAACGTGCTGCTGGCCGAGGCCGAGGTGCCCTACGACCAGGTCTTCGAGATGGAGGACATCAACTCCGAGTTCGGCCAGGCAGACGTGGCCATCATCCTCGGGGCCAACGATGTCGTGAATCCGGCCGCGCACGTCAAGGGCAGCGCCATCTACGGCATGCCGATCCTGGAGGCCTACAAGGCCAAGACCGTGATCGTCAACAAGCGCTCGATGGCCAGCGGCTACGCCGGCCTGGACAACGAGCTCTTCTACATGGACAAGACCATGATGGTCTTCGGCGACGCCAAGAAGGTCGTCGAGGAGATGGTCAAGGCGGTGGAGTAGCGCGGGCGCAAGCGCCGCGTGAGGTAGGCCTCGTCGGAGAAGCCCACGAGGTGGGCGACGGTGGAGATGCGCTCGCCGGAGTGCACGAGCAGCTCGCTGGCGCGCTCCATGCGGCGCGCGGTGAGCCACTGCACGAAAGCCTGGCCGGTCTGCTGCTTCAGCAGCTGCGATCCACCGGGCCGTGCGGCCGCGTTGTGACTGGCGGCTTCAGCACCGGTTGCAGCACCGGGTCGATGGGCGTCGCCCCGCTGAATGTGGTGCCACTCATGCCCCAGGTGAGGTGGTACGCCTCGCGCGGGTCGCAGCAGATGACCTCGAAATCCAACTAGGCCTGCACGGCAGCAGCGGCCGCGCCTTTCCGCCGCGACGACCATACTTGTCCGCCGATCATCAGCAGCGTCAGCGCGAAGAAGACCAGCGCCACCGTGCTGTCCAGGAAGCCCTGGTAGCTGCCTTCGTTCAGGATCAGCGCGGTGCGGTAGGTGTTCTCCAGCGTGCCGCCCAGCACCAGCCCCAGCACCACCGGCGCCACTGGAATGCTCAATCGTTTCAGCACGTAGCCGATCAGTCCCATGATGGCCATGAGGTAGACGTCGAATATCGAATTGCGGATGGCATAGGAGCCAAGCACGCACATGACCATGATCACCAAAGACATTACGTGCGCGGGCACGCTCATCACCCGAACGAACCACCGGATACCCCAGATTTGCACCACCAGGGTGACGATGTAGGAGATGACGATCGCGATGTAGATGGCGTAGATCGCCGGCAGGTTCGTCTTGAAGAGCTGCGGACCTGGCGCCAGCCCGTGCAGCACCATACCCCCCAGGATGACCGCGGTGGCTGGATCACCCGGAATACCCAGGCTGAGCAGCGGAATCATCGTGCCGCCGGTGACGGCGTTGTTGGCGCTCTCCGGCGCCAACACGCCGGACAGCTCACCCTTGCCGAAGGACTCGGGCTTGGAGTCGAATCGGCGGGCGTGGTCGTAGGCCAGAAAGGCCGCGATCGGCCCGCCGGTGCCGGGAATCGCGCCGATCACGGTGCCAATGCCGCTGCAACGCATCATCAGGCCGAAGCGCCGCTTCAGCTGTCGCCACGAGGGCAGGCTTGCGCGTACATCGGTCGCCATGCGCGGGGCCTTCACGCGGCCATGTTCCAGGAAGGTCTCGATCACCTGCGGCACGGCGAATAGGCCAATCATCCCCACCAGAAGGTTCACGCCCTGTTGCAGGTCGACGTTGCCGAACGTCAATCTGGCGACTCCATCGATCGGGTCCAGCCCCACTATCACCAGCATCAGCCCCAGCACACCGGCAACCAGCCCTCGCACCATCGAGCGTTCACCGAGGCCGCAGATCGTCGACAGCCCGAACAGCACCAGTGCAAAGATCTCGACGGGCCCAAATTTGATGGCAAAACTGGCCACCTGTTCCAGCAGCAGCACCATCACCACCAGGCTGAACACGCCGCCGAAGACCGACGCGATGACCGCACCGCCCAGCGCAACGCTAGCCTCACCCTTCCGTGCCATCGGATGACCATCGAAAACGGTGGCTGCCGCCGAGGGCGTTCCCGGGATGCCGATCAAAATGGCCGATACCGAGCCACCGGTCATGCCGCCGATGTAGATACCCATGAGCAATGCGATTGCCGGGGTGGCCTCCATGCCGAAGGTGAAGGGCAGCAACAAAGCCAGCGCCATCGAGAAGGTCAACCCTGGGATGGCGCCGAAGATGACGCCGATCACGCTGCCGGCGGCCACGGCTATCAGCGCTTGCCAACCCAGCGCCATCTGCAGACCGGTAGAGAGCGCGTCCATTCATTGACCCCTGTTCACACCAGCCACCACCATGACCCACGCGGCAAGGGCACGCGCAGTAAAACGGCAAACACCAGCCAGCACACCAGTGTGGTGCCGCCGCTCATCAGCGCGATGAAGCGCCAGCGGCGCATGCGCAGGATGCCGGCCATGCCCAGCACCAGCACGATGGGCGTGGACACCAGGAAGCCGGTCTTCTCCATCAGGAACGCATACAGCACCAGCAAGCCGAAGGTGCCGAGCACGATGCGCAGTTCGTGCTTCAGCGGTGAGGTTGCGGGGTCCTTGTTGGCTGTGGCTTCGGCTTGGGCGGGCGCAGCCTCGCGGCGGCGGGCAAAGCCAGACACCGTCATCACCAACCCCAGCAGCAGCAAGGCGTAGCCCAGTACGTTCGGGAACGCGCGCGGTCCCGGCTCGCCCGGCACGTTGGAGGCTGGGATATACAGATAGGCCAGCAGCAACCAGCCCAGCGCAAGCACGCTGAGCAGCGGCCCGAGCCAACGATCCGAGCGCATCGTTGCGCCTACTTCTTGAGGCCGAGTTCGGTCATCAGACCGGCGATCTCTGCATCGTCTCTGGCGATCAGCTTGCCGAACTCAGAGGCTGCCAGGAACTCGGGTTCGAAGCCGAGCTTGGCGCTCTGCGACTTGAATTCCGCGCTGGTCACCACGGCCTGCACCGCACCCTGCAGGCGCGCCACGACGTCCTTTGGCGTGCCTGCCGGCACAGCAACGCCACGCCACATCACCACGTTGACATCGAAGCCCTGTTCCTTGGCCGTGGGCACATTGGGCACCAGCGGCACGCGCGTGTGCGAGGTCACGGCCACGATGTGTATCTTGTCGGCCATCGCCGTGAACTGCGAAGGCCACTGCAGCGCGGCGTCGACACGCCCGCCGAGCAGTTCCACGGGGGCACTGCCCGTGCCATAAGGCACGTAGACCACCTCGATGCCCATCTTCTTGAACAGCGCCGCCGAGGCCAGGTGGGTGAACGAACCGCGGCCCGAGATCCCGACCTTGAGCTTCTGCTTCTTGCCCGCGGCGGCCACGTCGGCCAAGGTCTTCCAACCCGAGTCGCTGCGCACCGCCAGGGCAGGCACTTCCATCCCCACCTGCGCCACCGGATCGAAGGCGCGGTAGTCGAAGGGCATGTTGCCGCCGTGGAACACGGTGTTGATCGAGTTCGAGTTCCAGACGACGTTGTATCCGTTGGGCGGGGTGGCCTTGACGAAGGAGTAACCCGCTGCACCGCCGCCACCGGTGCGGCTGACCGCCGCCACCGGCACCTTGAGTTGCTTGGACAGGCCGTCAGCCAACACCTGCGCGATGGTGGCGCTGGAGCCGCCAAAGAGCACCGTCATCTCGATCGGCTGCTTCGGAAAGTCGGAAGCGAGTGGCGCAGTGCACGGCGCGAGCAAGAGCGCGCCGAAGGCGACAAGCGGCAGGCTGCGCGCACGCAGCACGGGAAGGACTCGATTGAACATGTTGTCTCCTGCGGGCCTGATGAAGAGCCGGTCCACGGGGTTTGCGACCCGGGGCGTGCGTCTGAGTACGACGTCTGCAGGCATTGAAGCCGCGACCGGACAGGCGGCGCAAGCGCGCGCTCGCCTGATCTTCGCGGCGTGCAAGAAGTTCGCGGGATTGTCCAAGTCGGCGCCTTGCCGACGTTCCGCCCGATAGCAGGTTGGGCAGGTGCCCGGGCCGGGTCGGGCCGCGCTCAGCCGGCTTCGCGCATCGAACGCCGATAGGCAGTCGGGGCGATGGCGAAGCGCTGCTTGAAGCGCCGCGTGAAGTAGGCCTCGTCGGCGAACCCGACGCAGTGGGCGACGGTGCCGACACGGTCGTCCGTGTGCGCCAGCAGTTCGCGCGCGCGCTCCATGCGGCGCCCGGTGAGCCAGTCGACGAAGGCCAGCCCGGTCTGCTTCTTCAGCAATTGCGACAGGTAGTTCGGCGACAGGAAGGCGGCCTCGGCCACCTCGGCCAGCGCGATGTCGCGTTGCAGGTTTTCGTCGATGAACTTCAGCACGCGGCGCAGGGCGTCGGTGTGCCCCTGCAAGTACACGCGCTGCTCTGCCAGGGACTGCAACTGAGGCGCGAACTTCTCCGTCGTGAAGCCGATCAGCTCGAGCAGCGCGCCGCGTACGCGCTCCAGCGTGCCCAGCATGCGGTGGCGGTGCGCGACTTGAAGCCGCTGCAGCAAGGCCTCGATGTGCGCGAACTCGTCAGCGTCGAAGACGAAGTCGAACCAGCCCTGGTAGATGAAGGGCGTGAGCTCGGGGTACTTCGTGATCGACGCTTCCTCCATCTCAAGGGGCGTCAGCGTGAAGTCGGGGCGCAGGAAGTTGCTGGCGAAGTTGATGAGCTGGTAGCGGGTGCCGGGCTCGACCATCGCCACGTGGACCCGATACGGCAGCACGAAGATCAGCGAGCGCGGCGCCGATTCGCAGCGCCGTCCACCCAGCAGGTGCGGGGCCGCACCGGCCTGGTTGGCGAAGATCTGGAAGTACTCGTGCCGGTGCGGCTTGGTCACCGGCGCACGTACCGACTGGTCGCGGATCTCGAAGTCGAGGCGCTCTGATCGCTCCACCATGCTGTACGTGCGGATCCCGTCTGCAGCGGAAGCGCTCGTCCGCATCGGTGGGTCTTCCTGTCCAGGGATGAAAGGGGTGTTCATGGGGTTAGCCCGAATGCCTGCTGGGATTGTCCTCTTCGCAACGCGTGGGTGCGGTCGTTCGCGACCGGACTTGGACGATTCGCAGATTCTCTTGCATGTGTCCAAGAAAGGCTCGCGCCATGGCTTGCGACAAGGGTTGGGCCCGCGTTCAATGCTGCACATCGGGCCCGCATTCCCGGCCTGCCGGTGCCGCGCAAGCCTCGACCGCAACCCGCTCACCCCCACCTGAGGAGACACGATGAACACCACTACCGACGCCGCCTTCCTGGGCGAGCGCAGCTACAACATCCCCAGCACGATGAAGGCCTGGGTCCTGGGCGACCCGAACCAGCTCACCTACGTGGACAAGCCGGTGCCGCAGCCCGCCGCCGCCGAGGTGCTGGTGCGCATCGATGCCATCGCCGTGTGCGCGACCGACCTGGAGATCATCCGCCATGGCCCGCCGGCGCAGATCCAGGGCGGCCTGCCCTTCAACAAGAACTTCACCCCCGGCCACGAGTACATGGGCACGGTGGTCAAGCTCGGCCCCGGAGTCGACGAGTACAAGATTGGTGACCGGGTTGCGGTGGAGGTGCATGCCGGTTGCGGCCGTTGCGAGCGCTGCCGCGAGGGCATGTACACCTCCTGCCTGAACTACGGCAAGAACTACGGCGACGTCAACAAGGGCCACCGCGCCAACGGCTTCACCACCGACGGTGGTTTCACGCAGTACGCGGTGAACAACGTCAACACCCTGGCGCACGTGCCCGATGACATGAGCGACGAGGAAGCGACGCTGATCGTCACCGCCGGCACCGCGATGTACGGCCTGGATGCCATTGGTGGCCTGGTGGCTGGCCAGTCGGTGGTGGTCATGGGCCCGGGCCCGATCGGCCTGATGGGTGTGGGCGTGGCCAAGGCGCTGGGCGCCAGCGAGGTCATCCTGACCGGCACGCGCGACAACCGCCTGGAGATGGGTCGCAAGCTCGGTGCCGACTTCACGGTCAACGTGACCAAGGAAGACGCGGTCGCCAAGGTGCGTGAGTACACCAACGGTGGTGCGCACTACGTGCTGGAATGCTCGGGCGCGCCGAATGCCGTCAACGACGCCGCCAAGATGCTGCGCCGCGGCGGCCGCATCTGCCTGGCGGCCTTCCCGGGCGAACCGGTGCCGATCGACGTCGCCGCCCTGGTGCGAAACAACATCTACCTGTTCGGCATCCGCGGCGAAGGCAAGAGCGCCACGCACCGCGCGGCCGCGCTGATGGCGCAGAAGCGCTTCGACGCGAAGCTGATCCACACCCACACCTTCCCGCTGGAAGAAGTGCCCGAGGCGCTGCGCCATGCCCGCGAGCGCATCGGCGACGCGATCAAGGTCGTCGTCAAGATGAACCACCCGGCGGGTTGCTGAGGAGTGCTGCCGTGCTCAGCTTCGACCAGTACCTGACGCCGCCAACGCTGGATGCGGCTTTCGATGCGCTGGAGCGCATCGAGGGTGCGCGCGTGGTGTGCGGTGCCACCGACCTGCTGCCGTGGGCGCGTGAAGGCCGCGCCGGCGACGTGCACCTGCCGGCGCTGGTCGACGTGAGCACGATCCCCGAGCTGCGCGGCGTCTCTCGCCAGGGCGGGCGCCTGAGCCTGGGGGCAGCCACGCCGATCGGTGCCTTCGAGAGCCACCCGCTGCTGTTGTCCGACGCCCCGGTGCTGGCGCAGTGCGCGGTGTGGTTCGCCGATGCGCAGATACGCGCGCAGGCCAGCGTCGGCGGCAACCTGATCAACGCTTCGCCGGCGGGCGACTGCATGCCGCCGCTGCTGGCGATGAACACGATGGTGACGCTGGCGCGCCGCGAGGGCGGCGTGATCCGCGAGCGAACCGTGCCGATGAGCGAGTTCATCACCGGCCCCGGTCGCACGGTGTGCGGGCCGCGCGAACTGCTGCTGCACCTGAGCTGCGATGCACTGCCAGCGCACGGCGCGGCTTTCGAGAAGGTGGGGCACCGGCGATCGTTGGTGATTTCCACCGTCTGCCTGGCCGCGCTGGTCAAGCTGGACGCCGCGCGCCAGCGCATCGATGACGTGCGCGTGGCGATCGGCGCCGTCGGCCCGGTGCCCGAGCGGCTGCCCGACGTCGAGGACCAGCTCACCGGCGCGCTGCCCACGCCGGCACTGCTGCGCTCAGCCGCCCGCCGCGTGGCCGACCGTGTGCGTTCGCGCAGCCGCCAGGTCTACCGGCGCGAGGTGTTGGTGAACTTCGTCGAACGCGGCCTCGTCGCCGCGCTGGCCGATGCCGGCCTCCTCGTCGACCGCCTGCCCAAGGAGATGGACCATGCCTGACCCGACGAACGACGCCCCCGTCAGTGGCGCCAAAGCCGGTTGCCACACCACGACCGAGGTGCGCGCCACGGTCAACGGCCGCGCCGTGCGCCGCACGGTGCCGACGCACTACCGCCTGATCGACTTCGTGCGCGAAGAGCTCAAGCTCACCGGCAACAAGGAAGGCTGCGGTGCCGGCGAGTGTGGCACCTGCTCGATGTTCGTCGACGGCGAGCTCGTCAAGAGCTGCCTGATGCCGGTGCACAAGGTGCAGGGCCGCAGCGTCGAGACGGTCGACGACCTCGACCGCGACCAGGGCATGACGGTGCTGCAGCAGGCTTTCCACAAGGCCGGTGCAAGCCAGTGCGGCTACTGCATCCCCGGCATGGTGATGGCGGCCACCGCGACGCTGCGCGCACGGCCGCAGGCCTCAGTGGACGAGATCAAGGAAGGGCTGGGCGGCAACATCTGCCGTTGCACCGGCTACCAGAAGATCATCGACGCGGTGGTCATGGCGCGTGACGTGATGAACGGCAGCCAGCCGGCCAGCGTGCTGGACGAGGCCCCGGCCGAGAGCTTCATGGGCCACCCGACGCGGCGCCTGGACGCGCCGGGCAAGGTCACCGGCGCCATCAAGTACGCCGCCGACATGTTCCTGCCCAACATGCTGCACCTGCAGGTGCTGCGCAGCCCGCATGCCTACGCGCGCATCGTGCACATCGACACCGCCAAGGCGCGTGCACTGCCGGGGGTGGAGGCGGTGCTCACCAGTGCCGACGTGCCCGGGGTGGACAACTTCGGCGTCTTCATCGAAGACCAGCCCATCCTGGCGCGCGGCGTCGTGCGTTATGTGGGCGAAGGCGTGGTCGCCGTGGCGGCCGAGACGGTGGACATCGCACGTGCCGCGCTGGCGCTGATCGAGGTGAAATACGAGGTGCTGGCCGGCGTTTTCGACCCCGAGACCGCGCTGCTGCCCGGTGCGCCGCAACTGCACGACTTCGCACCCGGCAACGTGTGCAAGCACACGCGTATCCGCAAGGGTGATGTCGAGGCCGGGTTGGCCGAGGCCGACGTTGTTGTCGAGCAGACTTATCACACCGCAGCCAACGAACACGCGTACCTCGAGCCCGAGGCCGGCGTGGCCTACGTCGAGCCAGACGGCTGTGTCACCGTGCACTCGCCCAGCCAGAACATCACGCACCATCGCCATCTGCTGGCAAAGATTCTGGGCCGCCCCATCAACAAGGTGCGCATGGTGATGAGCACCGTGGGCGGCGGCTTTGGCGGCAAGGAAGACATGCTCTACCAAGGCATGCTGGCGCTGGCGGCCATCCGCACGCGCCGCCCGGTGCGCTACGTGTTCACGCGCGAAGAAAGCATCGCGGCCAGCGCCAAGCGCCACCCGTTCCGCATCCACTACACGATGGGGCTGAAGAAGGATGGCCGCATCACCGCCACACGCATGCACATGGTGGCCGACGGCGGCGCTTACGCCATGTCCACGCCCGGTGTGATGAACAAGTCGGCCATCCTCGGCCCCGGGCCCTACGCCATCGATAACGTGCAGGTCGACTCGATCGGCGTCTACACCAACAACACGCCCAGCGGTGCCTTCCGGGCTTTCGGGGCCTTCCAGTCCGAATTCGCCACCGAGGCGCACCTGGACCTGTGCGCGGAACGTCTGGGCATGGACCCTGTGCAGCTGCGCCGCGTCAACCTGATGCGCGACGGCGCCACCACGCATACACGCCAGCAGCTCGACCGCGTGCTCGCCACGACCTGCCTGGACGCGGTGCTCGAAGCCGCCGGCTGGGACCCCGGCGTGCCGCACCGCCAGGCCAGCGGCGCGCCGCCGCGCCGTGACCTCGGCTCGGACGGCACGCGCCCGTCCTGCACGCTGGGCGCCGGCCTGCCGCCACGCCCGCAACCGTCGGCGCCCGCGGCGTCCGATCCGCGGCACGAAGCCGTGCCCGCCAAGTAAGGAGCAGGAGATGAAGCATCGTGGACGGGGCATGGCCTGTGGCTGGTACGGCATCGCACGCACGGCGGCGATGGACCGTGCGGCCGTGTGGGTCGAGCTCGACGACGGCGGCACCGTCAAGGTGGCCACCGGCGTGACCGAGATCGGCGAGGGCGTGCTCACCGGCCTGTGCCAGATCGCGGCGCAGGAGATGGGAGTGCGGCCCGAAGACATCGTGCTCGGCGACAACGACACCGCGCGTGTGCCCGAGGCGGCACATGCCGGCGCCACGCGCATGACCTACATGATCGGCAACGCAGTGGCCATCGCTTGCCGCGAGGCCTTCGGCAAGTTCCGCGCCGCGATGGGTGCCTACTGGGGTGTCAGCGCCGAGAGCGTGCGCGCCTTCGCCGGCGAGGTCTGGGTCGAGGGCTCGGCGAGCAAGCGCATGTCGATGGAACACGCGGTGCACGTGCTCAAGAAGGAGCGCGGCATCGTCATCGTCGGCAGCGGCCTGTTTACCTCGGCCCACACCCCGTTGCACCCCGAAACGGGCGAGGCGACGCCGTGGCAGAGCTACGTCTTTGGCGCGCAGGTGGCCGAAGTCGAGGTCGACGACGACACTGGCGAGGTGCAGGTGCTCGGCGTGTGGGCGGCGCATGACGTCGGCCGCGTCGTCAACCCGCAGCAGGTCGAGGGCCAGATCGAGGGCGGCGTGGTGATGGCCATCGGCCACGCGCTGATGGAAGAGTACGTGCAGGTCGATGGCCGCACCACCACCGCCGGCTTCGCGAAGTACATCCTGCCCACCGCGCTCGACGTCCCGAAGGTCACCTCGGTGCTGATCCAGGAGCCCGACCCGAAGACGCCCCTGGGCGTCAAGGGCATCGGCGAGCCGGCGATCACGCCCACCGCCGCGGCGGTGATCAATGCCATCCACGACGCCGTCGGCGTGCGCATCACCCAGTTGCCGGCCACGCCCGAGCGTGTGCTCGAGGCGCTGTTAGCACGTCGCGCGGCGGCGGCAGCGACCCGCGCTGCACCTGCCGCGGCGTCGCCGGCGATTGCCGCAGGTACGCAACCCGCCTGAGCGGGCGACTTCAGGAGACAAAGATGAAGGACAGCACCTCTTTGAAGGCGAGTTCATGGATGCGACTGGCTGCCGCGGGCGCATCGCTGGCCTTTGCCGTCGCGCCGACTCTGGCCGGCGAATTTCCCAGCAAGCCGATCGAGCTGATCGTGCAGTTCCCGGCCGGCTCGTCGGCCGACGTCGTCGCGCGGGTGCTCGCCGATGGCATGACCAAACATGTCGGACAGAACGTCGTCGTCATCAACCGGCCAGGTGCCGGTGGCGCGCTGGCCTACAAGCACGTCCAGGCGGCCAAGCCCGATGGATACACGCTGGTCTTCAACTCAAACTCGATTTCCACTGTGCGCTATTCCGGGCTCACGCCCTTCGACTACAAGGCCTTCGACCCGATCGCTCGCGTCACCGTCGAGAACCCGGTCATTGCCGTGCGCAAGGACTCGCCCTGGAACAACCTGTCGGACATGATGGCTCACGCCCGCGCCAAGCCGGGCGAGATCCGTTTGGGCAACTCGGGCACCGGCAGTCACACGCACGTCAGCGCAGAGGCCTTCGTCGCCGGACAGAAGGCCGAGGTGTTGCACGTGCCGTTCGCGGCTGCCCAGGTCGTGACCAGCCTGCTCGGCGGGCACATCGACGCGCTGGTGCAACTGCCCGGTGCGCTGGCCCCGCACGTGCGCGCCGGCACGCTGAAGGTCCTGGGCACGCTGTCTTCCGTGCGCGAACCGGCCTTCCCGACGGTGCCGACGGCGCTTGAACAGGGCATGCGTTTTCAGGCAGACATGTGGCGCGGCGTCGCCGCGCCGAAGGGCACGCCTCCGGCGGTGCTGGCCAAGCTCGAGACGGCGCTTCAGAAGACCGTCAACAGCCCCGAGTTCAAGGCACAGGGCGAAAAGAGCGGGTTCATTCCAGCCTTCCAGACGGCGCGCGAGTTCGCTCAGACGATCGCCACCGATGACGCCGCGCTGGCGCAGCTGATGGCCAAGGTCGGGCTGAAGCTGCAATGAAGACGTATCGGTCTCGCGCATCTGCGCCCGACCGAGCAGGGACATCACGATGAACCAAGCCAGCGATTTGCCTTTAGCCCTCCTTCCGGGCCCTCAGGGACAGGCCGTCCGCGCGCAGGCCATTGCGACCGCGGGCTCGCTTCAGGCCGCGCTCGAGCAAGGCTTGCTGCCGCGGCGGCTCGACCTCAGCTTGTCGGAGGCTCTGGTGCTGGGCCTGCTGAAGCAGGGCGTCAGCAAGTACCTCGCGATCTTCGGCCACGGCTCGACCGACCTCGGCGAGGTGTTGCGCATCTACACCGAAGCGGGTGTGACCCAGGTCTACAACTTCCGCAATGAGGTCGAGATGGCACATGCGGGCACCGCGTTGGCCTGGGCCTGGGGAGAGCCTTGCGCGGTGGTCACCTCGATCGGGCCTGGCGCGCTGCAGGCCATGGCCGGGTCGCTGGCTGCGGCGTCCAACGGTGTCGGGCTGTATCACATCTACGGTGACGAGACGACCTGGGGCGAGGGCTACAACATGCAGCAGCTCCCCAAGCCGCAGCAGCACCTGTATGGCCAGATGACGGCGCTGATGGGCCAGTCCTACGTTCTGCACACGCCGCAGGCGCTGCGCGACGCGCTGCGCCGCGGAACGCAGTGCGTGCACCACCCGGTCAAGCCGGGTCCTTTCTACCTGCTGCTGCCGATCAACACGCAGCCGCAGGTCGTCCATGGGCTGCACCTCGACGCGCTGCCCGAGGCGCTGCGGGCGCCACGCACGGAGGTGGCCGACGGCTCGGCGCTCCAGCAGGCGGCGCAGGTGCTGCGCCGCCACGCACGCATCGTGATGAAGGTCGGCGGCGGCGGCCGGGCCTTCGCCGGGCCGCTGCGCGCGCTGGCCGAGTCCTGTGGCGCCGCGGTCGTGCTCTCGCCAGGCTCCACCGGCGCGCTGCCCGACGCCCACCCGCAGAACATGCATGTCGGGGGCAGCAAGGGCTCGATCAGCGGCAACCACGCGATGAGCAACGCGACGCTGCTGCTGGCCATCGGCACGCGCGCGGTCTGCCAGAGCGATTGCTCGGGCATCGGCTACCCGAAGGTCGAGCAGGTCATCAACATCAATGCCGACCTCGCCGACCTGGCTCACTACAACCACACGCTGGCCTTGCAGGGCGACATCGGCGCGGTGGTGGCACAGCTGCTCGCCGCGCTGGCCGCAGTGCCGGATGCGCAGGCGCAGGCCCGCGCGCAGTGGCTGGAAGCCTGCGCGGCCAGCAAGGCCGCATGGAAAGGCTTCCTGCGCGAGCGCCAGGCCACGCCGCCGCTGTTCGACGAGGTGTGGCAGCGTCCGGTGCTGACGCAGCCGGTGGCGATCAAGACGGTGTGCGACTTCGCCCGCGAAGTCGGCGCGATCAAGTTCTTCGACGCCGGCGACGTTCAGGCCAATGGCTTCCAGACGGTCGAGGACGACGCGCCCGGACAGACCTACACCGAGTCGGGTGCCTCGTACATGGGCTTCGCCACCTGTGCGGTGACGGCCGCCGGCATGGCGCGCACGCACCAGTACCCGATTGCGTTCACCGGCGACGGCTCCTTCATGATGAATCCGCAGGCGCTGATCAGCGCTGTCGAGCACGGCGCGCGGGGCACCATCGTGGTCTTCGACAACCGGCGCATGGCGGCCATCTCGAGCCTGCAGCATGCGCAGTACGGACGCGACTTCCGGACCAACGACGGCGTCGCAGTGGACTACCTCCAGCTGGCCGCCAGCGTGAAGGGCGTGCTGGCCCTGTGGGGCGGCGAGGACATCGCCAGCCTGCGCGACGCGCTCGAGCGTGCCCATGCGCACGACGGCCTGGCGCTGGTGCACGTGCCGGTGTATGCCGGCGAGCGGCCTGAAGGTGGCCTCGGCGCCTACGGCTCCTGGAACGTCGGCAACTGGTGCGACGACGTGCAGCGGCGCTACCTCGCCACCGTGATCTGACGACAAGGGAGCAGCGGACATGAAGCGCGACGACTTGGGCCTGTACAGCGGCTATGGCCTGTTCATCAACGGCCACTGGTGCAGCGCCACCAGCGGCGAGGTGCGCGAGGTGATCGACCCGACCAACGAGGAGGTGATCGGCTGGATACCGGTGGCCTCGCGCGAGGACCTGGACGCGGCGGTCGACGCGGCGCAGGCCGCCTTCCGCCTCTGGCGCCAGACCTCGCCGTGGGAGCGAGCGGCGCTGCTGCACCGCACCGCCGCGCTGATCCGCGAGCGCAACGAGGCCATCGCCCGCCTGATGTCGGCCGAGACCGGCAAGCCGCTGGCCCAGGCGCGCGGCGAGCTCAACGACGCCGCCGACCAGTTCGACTGGTACGCCGGCGAGACGCAGCGCATCTACGGCCACAGTTTCCAGTCGCGCTTGCCCGAGGTGCGCATGCAGGTTCGCCTGGAGCCAGTGGGCGTGGTGGCGGCCTTCTCGGCGTGGAACTTCCCCGCGCTGCTGCCCTCGCGCAAGATCGCTGCGGCGCTGGGTGCCGGCTGCAGCGTGGTCGTCAAGCCGGCCAGCGAGGCCGCCGGCAGCTGCATGGCCGTGGTGCAGGCGCTGCACGACGCTGGCTTGCCGCCGGGCACCGTGAACCTCGTCACCGGCGACTCGGGCTTCATCTCCGAGGTGCTGGTCGGCTCGCCGAAGGTCGCCAAGATCACGCTGACCGGTTCCACCTCGGTGGGTCGCAAGATGCTTCACCTGGCCGCTGATGGCATCAAGCGCGTGTCGATGGAGCTGGGTGGCCACGCGCCGGTGCTGGTGTTCGAAGACGCCGACGTCGAGTGGGCGGCCGAACAGTGCGCACGCTTCAAGTACCGCAACTGCGGCCAGGTGTGTGCCTCGCCTTCGCGCTTCTTCGTGCACGAGAGCGTGTATGCCGGTTTCGTCGAACGCTTTGCGGCGGTGGCTCGGTCGCTGAAGGTGGGCCCGGGCCTGTTGGCAGACACCGATGTCGGACCGATGGCCAACCGACGTGGCCTGGTGCATGCGCAGTCGCTGATTGCCGACGCGCTGGACCATGGCGCGCGCCTGGTGGCTGGCGGCACCCGCCCTGAGGGACTGGGCCACAAGGGCTACTACCTCGCGCCCACGGCGCTGGCCGACGTGCCGCAGACGGCGCGCATCATGCGCGACGAACCCTTCGCACCGGTGGCGCCGATTGCGCCGTTCGGCAGCTTCGACGAGGCCATCAAGCTGGCCAATGCCACGCCTTACGGGTTGGCTTCGTACCTGTTCACGCGTTCGCTGAAGACCGCCACCTTGGCCAGCGAGGCCATCGAGGCCGGCATGGTCGGCATCAACGAACTGGCCATCGCCAGTGCCGAGATGCCCTTCGGCGGCGTCAAGGACAGCGGCATGGGGCGCGAAGGCGGCTCGCTGGGCGTGCGCGACTATCTCGAGGCCAAGTACATCAAGACGCGGCTGTAGGTTCACCGGCACGCGTTGCCGTTCATACTGGGCCGACGAGCCGGGCAGCGACTCGGTGGCCGCCGACATCAACGAGCCGGAGTTCCCATGGCAGACGTTCCCGACCACGGCATTGCCCGTGGCCTGACCAACTACGGCGATCGCGCCTTCGCGCTGTACCTGCGGCGCAGTTTCATCAAGTCGATGGGTTATTCGACGGCGCTGCTGGAGCGCCCGGTGGTCGGCATCGCATCCAGCGCGTCTGGCTTCAACAACTGCCACCGCGCGATGCCTGAGCTGGTCGATGCCGTCAAGCGCGGCGTGCTCGCTGCCGGCGGGCTCCCGATCGAGTTCCCCACCATCTCGCTGGGCGAGGTCTTCCTCAACCCCACCAGCCTGATGTTCCGCAACCTGATGAGCATGGACGTCGAGGAGATGGTGCGCGCGCAGCCGATGGATGCGGTGGTGCTGATCGGCGGCTGCGACAAGACCGTGCCGGCGCAGCTGATGGGTGCTGCCGCAGCCGACGTACCGGCGATCCAGCTCGTCACCGGGCCGATGATGACCGGCCGCCACGAGGGCGAGCGCCTGGGCGCCTGCACCGACTGCCGGCGCTTCTGGGGCAGTTTCCGCGCCGGCAAGATCGACCGGAAGACCATCAACGTGGTCGAGGGCCGCCTGGCCACCACCGCCGGAACCTGCGCGGTGATGGGTACTGCCAGCACGATGGCTTGCATTGCAGAGGTGCTGGGCATGTCGCTGCCGGGCACGGCGGCCATTCCCGCGGTGCATGCCGACCGGCTGCGCGCGGCCGAGGCCAGCGGCACACAGGCCGTGCAACTGATCCACAAGCCGATTCGGCCCAGCCAGGTCATCACGCACAAGTCGGTGCACAACGCCCTGCGCGTGCTGCTGGCGCTGGGCGGCAGCACGAACGCGATCATTCACTTGACTGCGGTGGCGGGCCGGCTGGGCATTCCGGTGTCCCTGCACGAGCTCAATGTGCTCAGCGACACCACCCCGGTGCTGGTCGACTTGAAGCCGACCGGCGACAACTACATGGAGGACTTCTACGCCGCCGGCGGGATGAGCGCGCTGCTGCGCGAGCTCAAACCGCTGCTGCACCTGGACACGCTGTCGGTCACCGGCGAGACGCTGGGCGAGCGCCTGGCCGCCGAGGAAGGTGCCTGGGCCGACCACCGCGTGGTGCGCAAGGCGGCCGAGCCGATCGAGCCGGTGGGCGGCCTGGTGGCGCTGTTCGGCTCGCTCGCTCCGGGCGGCGCGATCCTCAAGCGCTCGGCGGCCGACAAGAGCCTGTTCGAGAAGGAGGCGCGCGCGGTGGTCTTCAGCTCGCTCCAGGATCTGTCCGAGCGCGTCGACGACCCGGATCTCGACATCCGCGCCGACGACATCATGGTGCTGCAGAATGCGGGCCCGACCAGCGGCAGCGGCATGCCCGAGGCCGGCTACCTGCCGATCCCGAAGAAGCTGGCGGTGGCCGGCGTGAAGGACATGGTGCGCATCTCCGACGCCCGCATGAGCGGCACCGCCTTCGGCACGATCGTCCTGCACGTGACGCCGGAAGCGTCGGCCGGTGGGCCGCTGGCCCTGGTGCGCACGGGCGATCGCATCCGGCTCTCGGTGAAGGAGCGCCGCGTCGACCTGCTCGTCGACGAGGCCGAACTGGCGCGCCGACGCGCAGCACTGCCTGCGCGGCCGGCGCTGGCCGCGCGCGGCTACGCCAAGCTGTACCAGGACCACGTGATGCAGGCCGATGCCGGTTGTGACTTTGACTTTCTTCGCGGGGCCAAGGAAGAGGACGACCATGAAGGTGTGTGACAGCGGGCAGTCGAAGAACCGTACCCCCTTCACGGTGGCACGCGATACGCTGCTGTCGCAATGCGTGATCCACATGGCCGATGAAGACCCGGGTTCGCTGGTACAGCAGCCGCGTGCGTTGCCACTGGCCGCGTCGCGGATGACCTGACGCAAGCAACCTACACGAGGAAGAGACACGTGCTTATTGGAGTTCCGAAGGAAACTGCGGCCGGCGAGAGGCGCGTGGCCACCGTACCCGATGTGGTGGAAAGGCTCGTCAAGCTGGGCTTTGCGGTGGCCGTGGAAAGCGGCGCCGGCGACGCCGCCAACTGTGGTGACGAAACCTACCGCGCTGCCGGCGCCGAGGTGTTGCCGGATGCGGCAGCCCTGTGGTCCAGCGTCGATATCGTCTTCAAGGTGCGAGCGCCGTCGCCAGACGAAGTGGCGCTGATGCGCGAGGGCGGCATGCTCATCGGCTTCCTCTGGCCCGCGCAGAACCCCGAGCTGATTCAGCAGCTGGCGGCCAAGGGCGCCACGGTTCTTGCCATCGATGCCCTGCCGCGCCAGCTCAGCCGGGCGCAGAAGATGGACGCGCTCACCTCGCAGGCGGGCGTCAGCGGTTACCGTGCCGTCATCGAGGCGACTCATGCCTTTGGTCGCTTCTTCAACGGCCAGATCACGGCCGCTGGCAAGATCCCGCCGGCCAAGGTGTTCATCGCCGGCGCCGGCGTGGCGGGCCTGGCGGCCATCGGCACCGCGGCCAACCTGGGTGCCATCGTGCGCGCCAACGACACACGCGCCGAAGTCGCCGACCAGGTGGTGTCGCTCGGCGGCGAGTTCGTCAAGGTCGACTACGAGGAAGAAGGCTCGGGCGGCGGCGGGTACGCCAGGGTCATGAGCGAAGGCTTCCAGCGCGCGCAGCGTGAGATGTACGCGAAGCAGGCCCGCGAGTGTGACGTCATCATCACCACGGCGCTGATCCCGGGCAAGCCGGCGCCCAAGCTCATCACCGCCGAGATGGTGGCCACGATGAAGCCG
>CAILKA010000102.1 GCA_903834645.1 uncultured beta proteobacterium | reverse complement strand
GCCTGCGGGAAGAGCTCGCGCACCCACTGCACCTCCTGCACGTTCTCCGCCAGGTGGGTCTGCATGTACAGGCCAGGCGTGCTGGCCAGCAGCCGCCCGGCCATCGCCAGCTGGGCCTCACTCGAGGTGGGCGCGAAGCGTGGCGTCACGGCGTAGGCCAGCCGCCCCTGGCCATGCCAGCGCTCGATCAGTTCCCGGCAGACACGCTCGGCCACGGCTGGGTCGGGCGCGTCGCACAGGGCCGGCGGCGCGTGGCGGTCCATCAGCACCTTGCCGGCCACGACGCGCATGCCGCGCACCCGCGCCGCCTCGAAGAGCGCCTCCACCGAGGTGGCGTGCACAGTGGGAAAGACGCAGGCCGAGGTCGTGCCCACCGCAAGCAGGCCGTCGAGGAAGGTGGCGCTGATGCGCGCAGCGTGGGCTGCATCGGCCATGCGCTGCTCGGCCGGGAAGGTGTGGGTGTGCAGCCAATCCAGCAGCTGCGTGCCCCATGAGCCGATCACATCGAGCTGCGCGCTGTGCACGTGGGTGTCGATGAAGCCCGGCAGCACGAGCGCGCCCGCGTGGTCGGCGCGCGGCCAGCCCTCGGGCGGGTCGTCGGGCTGCACGGCGGCGATACGGCCGTCTTCCACCAGCACCCAGTGGGCGGGGCGCCAGCGCACGGCCGGCGAGGACGGGTCGTCCAGGGCGGGCTCGGCCCTGAAATCGAGCAGGTCGCCCCTGAGGGCGAAGCGCTCGCCCGGGATCACACTCATGCCGACACCCCCCGCGCCAGCTCTCGCGCCACATCGCGCACCTGCTCGCGCAGCCAGCGCAGCGCGGGGGCCTGGTGCGTGCGCGCGTGCCAGAGCTGGTAATAGGCCATCGGCGGAAACGCCACCGGGCACGGCACGACGCGCAGGCCCTGGCCGGCGGCCACGCGGATGCAGAACTGGCGCCCGGTGGTGAGCACGAGCTGCGTGCGCGCCACCATCCCGGGAATCAATCCGAAATGCGCCGCGCGCACCGCGATGCGCCGCGAAAGCCCCAGGCTCTGCAGGTGCTCGTCGATCACGCCAGGAAAGTGCGCGTGCAGCGCGCTTGGAGCCACGTGGGTGCTTGCGAGATAGCGCTCGCGCGTCCAGGTGCGCGGCTGGCGCGCGGCGGGGTGGTCGCTCGCCACCAGGCACACCACCTCGTCGGTGATGAGGCGCCCCAGGTGCAGTTCGGCCGGCGGGTGCAGCCAGTTGCCCACCACCAGATCGACCTCGCCGAGCTCGAGCTTGCGCCGGAAGTCCAGGTCGGCCGACAGCGGCACCAGCTCCACCACGAGCCCGGGGGCCTCGCGCTGCAGACGGGCCACGACCGTGGGCAGGAACCACGGATCGAGGTAATCGCTGGTGGCGATGCGCACCGTGAGCGTGCTGCCCGCCGGCTCGAAGGGGGCCTGGCGCTGGCGCGGGGAGAAGAGCTGCTCGGCTTCGGCAAGCAGGCGCTGCGCCGGCTCGAGCATCGCCAGCGCCGCGGGCGTGGGCACCAGGCCGCGCCCGGCACGCACGAGCAGCGGATCGCCCGTGAGCGCGCGCAGCCGCCGGAGCTGTGCGCTCACCAGGGGCTGGGAGGCGTGCAGGCGCAGGGCCGCGCGCGAGACGCTGCGTTCGGCAATCACGGTGTGGAGCACCCGAACCAGGTGGAGGTCGATGTTGGCCGCGATCGTCGGGGACGCTGCAGGTTTTGGCATACGCCTTGAATTATGTATTTATATCTTCTGGACGTATATTTTCTCGACTTGCAAGCGCTACCCTGATGACGTAGGTTCCTTCGCCCACCCGGGATCGTTCGACCGCCCGCACACCTTCGATGAGCCCACCTGACTCGCCCGCCTCTCACCCGGCCCCGCCCGGCCCCGCACAGGCGCCACTGCGGCCGATCCGCTTCGTGCACCGCGGCGCGGTGCAGGCGGTGGCCGATGCGCCCCTCACGCGCAGCGTGCTCGACTGGCTGCGCGAGGACGCCCGCTGCACGGGCACCAAGGAGGGCTGCGCCGAGGGCGATTGCGGCGCCTGCACGGTCATCGTGGCCGAGCTTGCCGAAGACCTACCGGCCTCGGCCCAGGCCACCGTGGTCGGCCCGCTGAGCCTGCGCCCGGTCAACTCCTGCATCCGTTTCCTGCCCACGCTGGACGGCAAGGCGCTGCTCACGGTGGAAGACCTCGGCGGGCCCGGCGCGCTGCACCCCGTGCAGCAGGCCATGGTCGAGTGCCACGGCTCGCAGTGCGGCTTTTGCACGCCGGGCTTCGTGATGACGCTGGCCGCCACCTACGAGCGCCACTGCGCCGCCGGCACGCGCCCCTCACGCCAGCAACTGGCCGACGACCTCGCCGGCAACCTGTGCCGCTGCACGGGCTACCGGCCCATCCTGGAGGCCGGGCAGCGCATGTTCGAGGCACCGGTGCAGCGCCTGGATGTAGAGGCCCTGGCCACGCAACTGCGCGCGCTCAGGGCCGGGCCGGCGGCAACGGCGCTGCACCACAGCGCGCCCCACCCCGCGCACGGCGGGCGCATCGACCACTTCCACGCCCCGCGCACCCCCGGCGAGCTGGCCACACTGCGCCTGGCGCACCCGCGCGCCCGGCTGCTCGCCGGCTCCACCGACATCGGGCTGTGGGTGACCAAGCAGTTCCGAGACCTGGGCGACGTGATCTACCTCGGTGACGTGACCGAGCTCAGGCACGTGCACTGGCGCGAGGGCACGCTGCACATCGGCGCGGCCGCGCCGCTGGAAGATGCCTGGCAGGCCATCGCTGCCCGCTGGCCCGTGCTGGCCGAGGTGGGCCTGCGCTTTGCCGGCCCGCCCGTGCGGCACGCCGGCACGCTCGTGGGCAACCTCGCCAACGGCTCGCCCATCGGCGACAGCGCACCCATCCTGATGGCGCTGGGCGCACGGCTCGTGCTGCGCCGCGGCGAGGTGCGCCGCACGCTCGCGCTCGAGGAGTTCTACGTCGACTACATGCGCAACCGCCTGCAGGAAGGCGAGTTCATCGAGGCCGCCGAGGTGCCCGATACGCCGCCCGACGCACCGGGCTTCACCACCCACGTACGCGGCTGGAAGATCAGCAAGCGCTTCGACTGCGACATCTCGGCGCTGTGTGCCGGCCTGTACCTGCGCCTGGATGGCGCCGACCGGGTGGTGGATGTGCGGCTGGCTTTCGGTGGCATGGCCGCCACCGTGCGGCGCGCCCAGGGCGCCGAGGCGGCGCTTCGGGGCCAGCCCTGGAACGAGGCCACGCTGCGCGCGGCACAGGCCGCGCTCGAGTCCGATTTCACGCCGCTGACCGACCTGCGCGCCAGCGCCGGCTACCGGCGCCAGGCCGCACGCGGGCTGCTCGAGCGGCTGTGGCTCGAGACGCGCGGGGCCTCGCCCCTGGCGCCCGGGCTCACCACGGTCTACGCGCGCGAGGGGGCCCTGTGAACCGTCCGCACGAAGCTGTGGGGGCGCGGTCGCCCGCTCTCGAGACGGCTGCTGCATCGATGGGCCGCACGGGCGAGGTGGGGGTTTCCCACCCGCACGAGTCGGCCGCGCTGCACGTGAGCGGCCAGGCCACCTACACCGACGACACCCCCGAACTCGCCGGCACGCTGCACGCGGCCCTGGGGCTCTCGCCCGTGGCGCACGGCTGGCTGCGGGCGGTGGATGTCGCAGGCCTGCGCGCGCTGCCGGGCGTGGTGGAGGTGCTCACGGCCGCCGACATCCCCGGCACCAACGACTGCGGGCCCATCGTGCACGACGACCCGGTGCTGGCGCCGATTGTGCCGGACGCACCCGAGCCCCGCGGCAGCGTGCAGTACCTCGGCCAGCCCCTCTTTGTCGTGGTCGCCACCACGCGCGAGCAGGCCCGGCGCGCCGCCGCACGGTCGAAAGACTTCGTGCGCATCGACCCGCTGCCCGCCGTGTTCGATGTGCGCGAGGCCCATGCCCGCGGCCTGCACCTGGGCGCGCCGCTGCGCCTGACACGCGAGGAATCGCCGGGCGCCACGCGCCGGGCGATCGAATCCGCCCCGCACCGGCTCGCCGGCCGCTTCTCGCTCGGCGGCCAGGAGCAGTTCTACCTCGAGGGTCACATCTCGTACGCGCAGCCGGGCGAAGACGGCGCGATGCGCGTGCTGTGCTCCACCCAGCACCCCAGCGAGATGCAGCACGTGGTGGCGCACGTGCTGGCGCAGCCCGCGCACCGCGTGCTGGTGGAGTGCCGCCGCATGGGCGGCGGCTTTGGCGGCAAGGAAACGCAGGCCGGGCATCTGGCAGTGTGGGCCGCCGTGGCCGCAACCAAGGTCAAACAAGCGGTGAAGCTGCGTCTGGACCGCGATGACGATTTCATGGTCACCGGCAAACGCCACCCCTTTGCTTACGAATACTCGGCTGGCTTTGACGACACCGGCCGCCTCACCGCCCTAAAGGTGATGATGGCCGCCAACTGCGGCTTCAGTGCCGATCTGTCTGGCCCCGTGGCCGACCGTGCCATCTTTCACACCGACAACGCCTACTACCTGCAGGATGTAGACATCGCGTCCTACCGCTGCAAAACCAACACCCAGAGCCATACCGCCTACCGCGGCTTTGGCGGCCCGCAAGGCGTCATCCTGATCGAGACGATCATGGGCGACATTGCCCGTCAACTGAAGATGGACCCTTTGGATGTGCGCATGCGCAACCTGTACAGCGATGAGGCAATCCCAGGCACGGTTGACAAGCGCGACACCACCCACTACCAGATGAAAGTGGAAGACAACATTCTGGAACATTTGCTATCAAAACTAGAGCTGTCTGCACAATACCGAAGCCGGGTAGAGGCCATTTCCGCATGGAATGCACAGAGCCCGGTGCTCAAACGCGGCATCGCCATCACACCTGTCAAGTTCGGCATCAGCTTCACCGCCACGTTGTTTAACCAGGCCGGGGCGCTGGTGCATGTCTACACCGATGGCAGCGTGCAGGTGAACCACGGCGGCACCGAGATGGGCCAGGGATTGCACACCAAAATTTCGCAAATCGTGGCCGATGAGTTGGGTATTCCCTTTGCCCAGGTGATGGCCACCGCCAGTGACACCAGCAAAATCCCCAACGCATCCGCCACCGCGGCGTCTGCGGGCACCGACCTGAATGGCCGGGCAGCGCAGTTTGCTGCGCGCCATGTGCGTGACAACCTGGCGGCATTCGTGGGCGGTCTGGACGGCGTTGGCGCGGGGGCCGTGCGCTTTGAGGGCGGGCAGGTCACCACACCAAAAACCACACGCAGCTTTACGCAAGTGGTGGGCATGGCCTATGCCAACCGCATCCAGCTATGGAGCGACGGCTTCTATCGCACCCCAAAAATTCATTACGACAAGACCACCCTCACCGGGCGGCCTTTCTACTACTTCGCCTACGGCGCGGCGTGCACCGAGGTGGCCATAGACACACTCACCGGCGAGAGCAAGGTACTCAAGGTGGACATCCTGCACGACGTGGGGCGCTCCATCAACCCAGCCATTGACATCGGCCAGATTGAGGGCGGCTTTGTGCAAGGTATGGGCTGGCTCACTACCGAGCAGCTGGTGTGGAACGACAAGGGTTACTTAAGTACCCACGCGCCCAGCACGTACAAGATTCCAACGGCAGGTGATGTGCCGGAGCACTTCAAGGTGAGCCTCTGGCCCGAACCCAACCGTGAAGACAACGTATACGGCAGCAAAGCCGTGGGCGAGCCACCCTTCATGCTGGGCATTAGCGTGTATGAGGCCTTGCGCGACGCGGTGGCCCAGGCGCGAGGCGATGGCGCAGCGGTGCAGTTGGTGGCACCGGCTACTGCGGAGAATGTGTTGCGGGCGTTGGGCTAGGCCGACCACTCCAGGCGCGCTGCCTGCGGT
>CAILKA010000101.1 GCA_903834645.1 uncultured beta proteobacterium | reverse complement strand
CTGGCGCCATGAAGCTCATCGTGCGCTGGTTGCTGCTGGCTGCTGCGCTGCTGCTGGTGGCCTATCTCTATCCCGGGGTGACGGTCTCCAGCTATGGCTCGGCGCTGCTGGCTGCGTTCGTGCTCGGCCTGCTCAACACGCTGGTGCGCCCGGTGCTCGTGCTGCTGACGCTGCCGGTGACGGTGCTCACGCTGGGCCTGTTCCTGTTCATCATCAACGCCACCACGTTCTGGCTCGCTGCCGAGGTGCTGCAGGGGCTGTCGGTTGCAGGCTTCGGCGCGGCGCTTGTCGGCTCGCTGCTCTACAGCCTGTGCGGCCTCGTGATCGATGCGGCGATGGAGCGGCTCTACTCGCGCGAGCGCGACTGAAGCCGCCCGCTCAGGCGCGCTGCACCCGGTCGGCCAGCGCCATCCACACCGGGGCCAGGCGCCCCGGCAGGTCGGGCAGGCTGCCGAGCTCGATGCGGCTCTCGCCCGGTGCGTGGAAGTCGCTTCCGCGCGAGGCCAGCAGCCCGAATTCCTCGGCCATGGCTGCGTACCGGGCCTGGTCGGCAACCGTGTGCGCGCCCGTGATCACCTCCACGCCGCGCCCGCCGTGGGCGACGAACTCGGAAAAGAGGGCGTATTCGGCCGTCGGGCTGAAAGGGTAGCGGCCCGGGTGGGCGATCACGGCGATGCCGCCGGCCTGCGTGATCCACTGCACCGCATCACCCAGCCGCGCCCAGCGGTGCGGCACATAGCCGGGCTTGCCGTCGGCCAGGAAGCGCCTGAACACCTCGTGCGTGTCGCTGCAGGCGCCGGTCTCGACGATGTAGCGCGCGAAGTGGGTGCGCGAGATCAGCTCCGGGTTGCCCACGTACTTGAGGGCTCCCTCGAAGGCGCCGCGGATGCCCACGCGCGCCAGTTCATCGGACATCTCGCGCGCACGCGCCTCGCGGCCGCCGCGCGTGGCCGCCAGCCCGCGCACCAGCGTCTTGTCCTCGTGGTCGAAGCCCAGGCCCACGATGTGGACCGTGACACCGGCAAACGTGACGGAAATCTCCACACCCGTGAGGCAGTCGAGGCCGAGCTCGTGCGCGGCCTGCAGCGCCTCGCGCTGGCCCCCGACCTCGTCGTGATCGGTCAAGGCCCAGAGCTGCACGCCGTGCGCCTTGGCGCGCTCGGCCACCACGCGCGGGGCGAGCGTGCCGTCCGACACGGCGGAGTGGCAGTGCAGATCCGCGTTCGTGAGATGGGTCAGCGGTGCGGGTGCAGCGGGCTGCAAGGGCGAGGGGTTCGAAGACGACACCCCGGGATTGTAGGAAGCCCCCAGCGAGGCTTTGCGGGCAACGGGCTTCAGGCCGCCGCAGGATGCGTGCGCGGCCGGGCCGGTGGCCGTTGCACGCGGCCGCCGTAGCGGACCAGCCCCAGGTCGTCGCTGCGGATCGCGCCGGGGTGCCCCGTCACCAGGTCGGCCACCAGCCGCCCCGAGCCGCAGGCCATCGTCCAGCCCAGCGTGCCGTGGCCGGTGTTGAGGAAGAGCCCGCGCAGCGCGGACGCGCCGATCACCGGCGTGCTGTCGGGTGTCATCGGGCGCAGGCCGGTCCAGAAGTGCGCGCGGGTGAGGTCGCCGCCCGGGAAGAGCTCGCGCACCACCTTCTCCAGCGTCGCACGCCGCGCAGGGTCCAGCCGCAGGTCAAAGCCGCCGAGTTCGGCCATGCCGCCCACGCGCAGCCGGTCATCGAAGCGGGTCAAGGCGATCTTGTATGTCTCGTCGAGCACCGTGGACTGCGGGACCGCGCCCGCATCGGCGATCGGCATCGTCAGCGAATAGCCCTTGACGGGGTAGACAGGCAGTTCCAGCCCCCACGGCTCGAGCAGCGCGCGCGAGTAGCTCCCCAGTGCCAGCACGACGCGATCGGCGCGCAGCACCTCGGTGCGCACGCCGTCGCCAGGCGCCTTGATCTCGACCCCCGTGACCTCGCCGGCCTGCACGCACAGCCCAACGATGTGCGTGCCGAAGCGAAAGCGCACGCCCAGGGCCTGCGCGCGCCTGGCCAGCTCGTTCGTGAAGAGGTGGCAGTCGCCCGTCTCGTCGCCGGGCAGCCGCAAGCCGCCGACGAAACGCTCGCTTGCCCCGGCCAGGCCCGGCTCCGCGCGCACCACGCCCGCACGGTCCAGCACCTCGAAGGGCACGCCCAGCTCGCGCAGCACGTCCGTGTCGCGCCCGACCGACTCGAGCTGCGCAGCGCTGCGAAACAGTTGCAGCGTGCCGGCCGTACGCTGCTCGTAGGCGATGCCGGTCTCGGCGCGCAACTCGCGCAGGCAGTCGCGGCTGTAGTGGGCCACGCGCATCAGCCGCTCCTTGTTGGTGGCGTAGTGCGCAGGGCTGCACTGGCGCAGCATGGCGGCGAGCCAGCGCAACTGGAAGAGCGTGCCGTCGGGCCGGATGCGCAGCGGCGCGTGGCGCTGGAACAGCCACTTGAGCGCCTTCAGCGGGATGCCCGGCGCGGCCCAGGGGGTGGAGTAGCCGGGCGACACCTGTCCGGCATTGGCAAAGCTCGTCTCGCGCGCCGGGCCTTCCTGCCGGTCGATGACGGTCACGTCGGCGCCTGCGCGTGCGAGGTAGTACGCAGTGGTGGTGCCGATCACGCCGCTGCCGAGGACGATGACTTGCATGCGAAGCTCCATGTTGGGTCGACTAAATGCAAGTCTATGAATTGATGAGCAGCAGAAATTGCTGAAATCAGTTGCAAGCAAAGCGATAATCACTTTCTGCGGGTGCTCCTCCTGGCGCCTGCCGCAAGTTTTCCGCTTGCCCTCAGAGCCTGTTTCCTGCCCACGCCATGGCCAGCCCGCCCGAGCTCGACCGACTGGATCGCCGCATCCTCGACATCCTCCAGCGCGAGGGCCGCATCTCGATGACCGAGCTCGGCGAGCGCATCGGGTTGTCCACCTCTCCGGTGGCCGAGCGGGTGCGCCGGCTTGAGCGCACGCGTGTGATCACCGGCTGGCACGCGCGCGTGGACCCGCACGCCGTGAACCGCGGCATGCTGGTGTTCGTGGAGATCACGCTGTCGGCCAAGTCCGGCGAAATCTTCGACCAGGTCAAGCGTGCGCTGCTGCACATGAACGAGGTGCTCGAGTGCCACCTCGTGTCGGGCAGCTTCGACTACCTCGTCAAGGCCCGGCTATCGGGCATGGAGGACTACCGCGGCCTGCTGGGCGACATCCTGCGGCAGATCCCGGTGCCGTGCCAGTCACACAGCTACGTGGTGATGGAGGAGGTCAAGGAGACGACGGTGCTCGAGCTGGGCTGATCGCCCCTCGGGCGTGCCGGGCCAGGCCGTGGCGGAAGGCCAGGCCGATCAGCGGCACCGTCACGGCCGTGAGCACGAAGACCGCGCGCACCGAGCCGTGGTCGACGAGCCAGGCCGCCAGCGCCACACCCAGGGCCTGGCCGCCAAAGAGGCTGATGACGAAGAGCGCGATCCCGGTGGAGCGCCGCTGAGGCGCCATCTGCGTGGCGTGCAGTTGCAGCGTGCTGTGCAGCATGAAGAAGCCGAAGCCCGCCAGCAGGCAGGCGGGCACCGCCCACGACCAGCTGCGGCTGACCGCCAGCAGCGCGGCGGCCACGCCGATCACACACGCCCCGCCCAGGGCCTGGCCGCGTTCGCCCAGGCGCTGGGCCAGGCGGCCGGCCAGCGGCGCGTAGACGAGGCCGGCCGCAGCGTAGAGGGCCATCACGGCGCCCGCCTGCCCCAGGGTGAGCCCGAAGGTGCCGTGCAGGAAAGTGGGCACGAAGGCGAGCGTGGCGAAGAGCAGCGCCCCCTCCAGGCCCACCAGCACGACGATCCAGCGCGCCCAGGGCTCGCGCAGCACCTCGACGAAGCCGGCCAGTGCGCCGACGAGGCCACCTCGGTCCCCCTGCGGCTGCGCCGGCGGCGCGGCCTGCGCACGGGAGGCCTGGCGCAGCAGCGGCACCGCCACCGCGGCAAAGCCCAGGGCCAGCGCCGCAAACACCGCGCGCCAGCCCAGCGCCTCGCCCAGCATGCCGCCCAGCCACAGGCCCGCGATCATCCCCATGTGGGTGGCAAGCATGAGGCGCGCCAGCGTCTGCTGGCGCCGCTCGAAGGCCACGGCGTCTCCGATCAGGGCGAGCGACATCGGCACGATGCCGCCCGAGGCAGCGCCCGCGAGCACGCGCGCGGCCGTCATTGCCTCGAGCGTGGTCGCCAGCAGCACGGCCACGTTGGCCAACGAGCCCAGCACGCAGGCGGCGGCCATCACGCGCAGGCGTCCCATCCTGTCGCCCAGCGGGCCCACGAGAAACTGCACGGTGCCGTAGGCGAAGGCGAAGGCTGCCACCGTCTGCGCAGCCGTGCCGGGCGTGGTCGCGAACTCGGCCGCGAGCATGGGCAGCAGGGCGTCGCAGGCGCGCATCGAGGCCAGGCTGCTGAAGGCCGCCAGGCACACCACCAGCAGGGGCAGCGCGGGTGTGATCGTGGCCTCGGTAGGAGCGGCTGCAGCGGGGGCGCGGGGGGTGTCGTGTGGGCTCAAGGCTGCACTGTCGCACGAACGCGGCCCCCAGGCGCGGTAACCTCGCCCGCCATGGATACCGACCCACCCTCACCCGAGTACCAGCCCGAGACACTGACGCGCGCGCAGGTCGATGCCACCCCGGGGGTGCTGCTGCTGGATTTCGGCACCGGCTGGTGCGGCCATTGCCGGGCCGCCCGGCCGATCGTGGAGGCGGCGCTGCGGGCGCACGCCAGCGCCGCAAGCCCGGTGCGCCACATGCGCGTGGAAGACGGCAGCGGACGGCTACTGGGGCGCTCCTACGGGGTCACGCTGTGGCCCACGCTCGTCTTCCTGCGCGATGGCGTGGAGTGCGCACGCCTGGTGCGCCCTGGTTCAGCCGAAGACGTGGCCGTGGCGCTGCGCGCAGTCGATCCGTCGCCTGCCTGAGCACGGCGGCTGCCCGGCGCCGCGGCCCCAGGCCTTCGCGCGCGCCTCAGCGCTCGAGCGTGAGCGTGCGCCCGCAGCGCGCCGCGAGCGCCGGGTCGTGCGTGACGACAACGAAGGCCGTGCGCTGCTCGCGTGCGAGCTCCAGCATCAGCTCGAACACGCCGCCTGCCGTCGCCCGGTCGAGGTTGCCGGTGGGCTCGTCGGCCAGCACGCAGGCCGGCTGCGTGACCAGCGCACGCGCGAGCGCCACGCGCTGGCGCTCGCCGCCGGAGAGCTGGCCCGGCAGGTGGGAGCTGCGCTCGGCCAGGCCCACGCGCGCGAGCATCTCGCGCGCCGCGGCCTGCGCCTGGGGCACGCCCTGGCGGCGGATGCGCAGCGGCATCGCCACGTTGTCGAGCGCGCTGAACTCGGGCAGCAGGTGGTGAAACTGGTAGACGAAGCCCAGGTGCCGGTTGCGCCAGCGGCCCTGCTCGGCCGGGTTCATCGTGGCGAAGTCGCGGCCCATCAGCTCGACGCGCCCGGAGGAGGGGGCGTCCAGCCCGCCCAGCAGGTGCAGCAGCGTGCTCTTGCCCGCACCCGACGGGCCGATCACCGCCAGCGTCTCGCCTGCCTCCACCCGCAAGCTCACGCCGCGCAGCACGGTCACGTCCAGCCGCTGTGCGCCGGTGCCCTCCACGTAACGCTTGTGCAGCGCCTGGGCCAGCAGCACGGCGGGCGCGCCATGGCCGGTCCCGTGCGCGTGGGCCGCTGCGTCCGTTGCAGCCCAGTCACTCATGGCGCAGCGCCTGCGCAGGGTTCACACGGCTCGCGCGCCAGCTCGGGTAGAGCGTGGCCGCAAACGCCAGGGCCAGCGACACCAGCGCGATGGGCACGACATCGGAGGCCAGCGGCTGGCTGGGCATGTTGCTGATGAGGTAGATGCTGCCTGGCAGGAAAGACACCCCCAGCAGTCGCTCGATGGCCGGCACGATCACGTCGACGTTGAAGGCCACGAGCAGCCCCAGGCCCACGCCCGAGAGCGTGCCCAGGATGCCGGCCAGCGCGCCTTGCACGACGAAGATCGCCATGATCGAACGCGGGCTCGCACCGATGGTGCGCAGGATCGCGATGTCGGCCTGCTTGTCGGTGACGGTCATCACGAGGGTGCTCACGAGGTTGAAGGCCGCCACCGCCACGATCAGCGTGAGGATGATGCCCATCATCCGCTTCTCGATCTGCACCGCGTCGTACCAGGTGCGGTTGGTGCGCGTCCAGTCGCGCACCACGAGCCCGGGCGGCAGCGTGCCCACGAGGTCGGCGGCCACCGCGCGCGCCTGGTGCAGGTCGGCCAGGCGCAGCTGTGCGGTGGTCGGCCCTTCCAGGCGCAACAGGCGCTGTGCGTCCTCGAGGTGGATGAGCGCCAGGGCGCTGTCGTACTCGAAGTGCCCCGCCTCGAAGACGCCCGCCACCGTGAAGGACTTCAGGCGCGGCACGATGCCCGCCGGCGTGACCTGCCCGCCTGGCGTGACGAGCGTGACCTTGTCGCCCGTCTGCACGCCCAGCGTGCGCGCGAGCTCCACCCCGAGCACGATCTGCCAGGCGCCGGGCTGCAGCCGCGCGAGCGTGGTGTCGCGCAGCCGCGCGGCCAGGTCGGTCACCGTGGCTTCCTCGGCGGGCACGATGCCGCGCACGAGCGCGCCGCGCATCGTCTCGCCGCGCGCCACCAGCACCTGCGTGGCAATGGCCGGCGCCACTCCTCGCACCTGGGGGTGCGCGCGCACGGCTTGCTGCAACGCGGCCCAGTCGGGAAGCGCCAGGCCGTCGGCGCTGAAGACTTCCACATGCGGGATCACGCCCAGCATGCGGTCGCGGACCTCCTTCTGGAAGCCGTTCATCACCGACAGCACGATGATGAGCGCGGCCACGCCCAGGGCAATGCCCAGGATCGACACGCCCGAGATGAAAGAGATGAAGCCGTTGCGCCGCCCGCCACGCCCGGCGCGCGTGTAGCGCCAGCCGATCTGCAGCTCATAGGGCCAGGCAAGTGCCGGGGAAGGGGGCGTCGGGCGCGGGGCGTCCATGGGGGCGCGATGCTACCCGAGGCCGCCCGGGATAATCCCGTCCTGATGCATCTGATCGTTCCATTCGCCGGAGTCGGCTCGCAGGACGCGCGTGCGGCCCTGCACGGCTTGCGCCTGCCGCACCTGGCCCAGCTGATTGCCCACTGGCGCGCCGAGCCTGCCGACGCGGCCGACGAGACCTCCCTCACGCCCCCGCACGAGCGCGCGCTGGGCCGCGCCCTCGGCCTGCAGGCCGAGGACGGCTGCTGGCCGCTCGCGGCGGTGGAGGCCGCCAGCCTCGGGCTGCCCGGTGCTGGCCAGGCGTGGGCCTGGCTGAGCCCCGCCCACTGGCGTCTGGGCACCGAGCAGGTGTCGATGGCCGACCCGGCGGCCCTGGGGCTCGACGAGGCCACCTCGCGCGCGTTCCTGGAGACGCTGCGCCCGGGCCTCGAGGAGCAGGGCATCGCCGTGCACTACGCGGCACCGGTGCGCTGGCTGGCCTGCCATGCGTCCTTCGAAGGGGTGCCCTGCGCGTCGGTGGACCGGGTGGCCGGCCGCAACGTCGACCCTTGGCTGCCTGCCGATCCGCGCGCCCGCGTGCTGCGCCGGCTGCAAAGCGAGGCGCAGATGCTTTGGTACGGGGATCCGCTGAACGAGGCGCGCGAGGCGCGCGGCGAGCTCGCCGTGAATTCCGTGTGGTGGAGCGGTTGCGGCCGTGCCAGCCGCACCGGCTGGCCCGCGGGCCTGGTGGTGGACGAGGCGCTGCGCGCGCCTGCGCTGGCGGCCGATGGTGCCGCCTGGGCGCGGGCCTTCGAAGCGCTGGATGCAAAGGCGCTGCAAGGCCTGCAGGAGGCAGCTGCCCGCGGAGAGCCCGTGGCGCTCACCCTGTGCGGCGAGCGCGCTTCGGTGACGCTGCGCCCCCCCGCCCCGGAGGCGGCGCCGCGGCTGTCCGGCTGGCTGCGCGCGCTCGGCTCTCGCCTGGGTGGCGAGCGGGGTGCGAGCGCCGCGGTGGCTGGTCTGCTGGAGCGGCTGTGACGGCAGGCCGACACTGCGCAAGTGAGGCCCTGCATTTGGGCGCAGCCACGCTCGCCGCAGCGAGCGTTTGAGCCGCCACGCCATGAACACGCCTCGTCTGCAGCTGCGCGATGTGCCGCCGCGCGCGAGTTTCGCGCTCGAGCAGGCGGGGCTGCATCCGCTGCTGGCGCGGCTGCTGGCCGGGCGCGGGGTGCGCGCGCCCGAAGAGGTGGACGACGCCGCCGCGCGGCTGCTGCCGCCCACGCAGCTGGCGGGTTGTGAGCAGGCCGCCCGGCTGCTGGCCGACGCGCTGGCCACCGGCCGGCGCATCGTCGTGGTGGCCGACTACGACTGCGACGGCGCCACCGCCTGCGCCGTGGCCCTGCGCGGGCTGCGGCTGCTCGGGGCCCGGCCGGGCACGCTCGGCTACGTCGTGCCTGACCGCACCGTGCACGGTTACGGGCTCACGCCGGCCATCGTCGAGCTGGCGCAGGCGCAGCGTGCCGAGCTGCTGGTGACGGTGGACAACGGCATCGCGAGCCTGGAGGGCGTGGCCCACGCGCGGGCGCTCGGCATGCAGGTGCTCGTCACCGACCACCACCTGCCCGCGCGCCGCGGCGACGCCGTGGAGCTGCCGGCCGCCGACGTGATCGTCAACCCCAACCAGCCGGGCGACGCGTTCCCGAGCAAGGCGCTGGCCGGCGTGGGCGTGATGTTCTACGTGCTGCTGGCGTTGCGTGCCGAACAGCGCGCGCGCGGCCTGTACGAGGCGGCGACGCAGCCCCGGCTCGATGTGCTGCTCGACCTCGTGGCGCTGGGCACGGTGGCCGACGTGGTGCGGCTGGATGCGAACAACCGCCGCCTCGTGTCGCAGGGCCTGCGCCGCATCCGCCAGGGGCGCATGCAGCCAGGGCTGGCTGCCCTCTTCGCGGTGGCCGGGCGCGATCCGGTGCGTGCTTCGGGCTTCGACTTCGGCTTCGCGCTCGGCCCGCGCATCAACGCGGCCGGGCGCCTGGCGGACATGACGGTGGGCATCGAATGCCTGCTGGCCGACGACGCCGCGCGGGCGGCGCAGCTTGCCGCCGAGCTCGACGCCATCAACCGCCAGCGCCGCGAGGTGGAGGCGGGCATGCGCGAGCAGGCCGAAGCCCTCCTGGCGCCCGTGCTGGCGGCGCAGCAGGCAGCACTCCCGCAGGAGTTGCCGCCCGCCTGGGCCCTCTTCGACGAGCGCTTCCACGAGGGCGTGGTGGGCATCGTGGCGGGCCGCCTCAAGGACCGCCTGCACCGGCCCACCTTCGTCTTCGCGCGCGGCGCCGACGGGCTGCTCAAGGGCAGCGGCCGCTCGATCCCGGGCTTTCACCTGCGCGATGCGCTCGACCTCGTGAGCAAGCGTGCGCCGGGAGTGCTGCGCCGCTTCGGGGGGCACGCGATGGCAGCGGGCGCCACCCTGGAGGCACAGGGCCTGGAGACCTTCCGCGAAACCCTGCAGGCGGTGGCACGCGAGTGGCTCGAGCCCTCGGCCCTGCAGCGCACGCTGGTGCATGACGGGCCGCTGCCGGCGACGTGGTTCAGCGCCGAGACGGTGCACCTGCTCGATGCGCAGGTCTGGGGCCAGGGTTTCGAGGCGCCGCTGTTCTGCGACGAGGTGCAGGTGCTGCAACAGACGCTGCTCAAGGAGCGCCACCTCAAGCTGCGCGTGCGGGTGGGCGGCGAGCTGCGCGACGCCGTGTGGTTCCAGCGCACGGAGCCGCTGCCCGAGACGGTGCAGCTCGCCTACCGGCTCGCGCGCGACGAATGGAACGGGCGCGAGCGGGTGCAGATGATCGTGGAGGCGGCCGAGCCCGCGCTCAGCGCATCGGGGTCTCGAACCAGTCGAGCAGGTCCGCCAGGCGCACCATGATCCACTGGGCTTCGTGCTCGGTGACGATCGCCTCCTGGCGCATCAGCCCCTCGTGCACGCGCTCGCGTGCCGAGTGGCTCGGCAGCCCGGTGCTGTGCTCCAGTGCGGTGAGCTGGCGTGCCAGAGCCTGGGCGAGGTTTTCGCACAGCTCGTAGCGCTCGCCGATCACGGGCCCGATGTCGCGCGCGGCGCGTGTATCGGCGGTGTACATCTCGACGAAGGCCCGCAGGCCCGGGGTCTGGCTCTGGCTGATCATGGTGACGCTCCCGGCCGGATGCCGCACCGCGGCGGGGCCTGTTCCCCGCGCATCCGCACGACTCTCCGATGCGCATCAGTGTGCCGGCCGACCGTGCGTGGCAGCGCCGCGATAACCGCGGCCCGAGCCCGCCAGATCGCGCGAACGCCTCAGACCACCCGGCCGAACCAGGCGATCGACAGGCCCGCGCCCAGCATCACGAGCAGCGCAGCCACGGCCGCCAGCAGGGCCGTGACCTCGGTCTCCTTGCGCTCCACCACGAGCTTGCTCGACAGCGCCTCGTAGACCTTCATCAGGTCATCGGCCGTGGCGGCGTGGAAGTACTCGGCCACCGTCATCGTGGACACCTGCTTGAGGGTCTCCTCGTCCAGGCGCACGCGCATGCTCCAGCCCTCGAAGCCGATGGTCTCGCCAGCCGTGGTGCCCACGCCTACCGTGTAGACGCGCACGCCGCGCTCGGCCGCCATCTTGGCCGCCTCCAGCGGGTCCGGTCCCGTGGTGCGCTGACCATCCGTGAGCATGATGATGGCGCCGGCCCGGTAGGTGCCGGGCTCGACCTTGGTGCGCTCCTTCTTCGGCTTCTTCTCGCCCAGCGGGGAGGGCATCGGGCGCTGGCCGGTGATCTGGGCGATTTCGATGTCGTCGTCGGGGAAGAGCGTGGCCAGCGACAGCACGATGCCGCTGCCCGTGGCGGTGCCGCGCTGGAGCTGGAAGCGGTCGATGGCGGCGATCACGTCCTCGCGGCTCGTCGTGGGCGCCTGCACCACGGCCGCCGTGCCGGCGAAGGAGACGATGCCCACCTTGACGTCGCGCGGGAGCTGGCCCACGAAGGCCTTGGCCGCCTCCTGGGAGGCCACGAGTCGGTTGGGCTTGACGTCGGCTGCGCGCATCGAGCCCGAGACGTCCATCGCCAGCATGATCGTGCGTTGGGCCAGGGGCAGGCTCACGATGGCCATCGGCCGCGCGAGCGCGAAGAGCAGCACCGTGAGGGCGGCCAGCAGCAGCACCGGGGGCACGTGGCGGCGCCAGCCCGGGCCCTGGCCCAGCGCCGCGCGCGCCACGGCGATGCTGCTCAGCCGCACCGTGCTGCGCCGGCGCCTGTGCAGGAGCCACAGGTACAGCGCCACGAGTGCCGGCACCAGCAGCAGCGACCACAGCATCGTCGGCCACTGGAAAGTCATGTGGGTACTCCCCTTGAAGCGCTCATGGCGCCACGCCCACCTGGCGCAGCGCCGCGGGCAGCCGCGCGGGCGCACGCAGCCGGGCGCGCTGGCGCCGCATCGCGGTGGCGCGCAGCAGCGCCTCGAGCAGGTCGTCGTCGGTGGCGAGCTCGAGCGTATCGGCGCCGCTGCGGGCGAGCGCCTCGCGCAGCGCCTCCTCGCGCTCGGCTGCGATCCGGGCGTAGCGGGCCCGGAAGGCCGGGTCGCCGCTGTCGATGAAGAGCTGCTCGCCGGTCTCGGCGTCCTCCACCGTCACGAGGCCGAAGGCGGGCAGCTCGTGCTCGAGCGGATCGAACAGGCGCACCGCCACCACCTCGTGGCGCTGGGCCAGCCGCGCCAGCGGCTCCTCCCAGCCGGGCTCGCTGATGAAGTCCGACACGATGAAGACGAGGCTGCGCCGGCGCAGGGTCGCGGCCCCGGCGCGCAGCAGGTCGGCCAGCACCGTGCCGCGGCGCGGGCCGCCGGGCGCGGGCGGGCGCGGCGCGCGCATCCTCGCGAGCAGTTCGAGCACGTGCAGGCGCGACGCGCCGGGTGGCAGCACGGTGTCCACGTGCGAGCCGTACAGCAGTGCGCCCACCCGGTTGCCGTGCCGCGTGAGCACGCGCGCGAGCGCGGCGACGAAGCCGCTGGACACGGCGAGCTTGGTGACATCGGCCGAGCCGAAGTCCACGCTGCCCGACAGGTCGAGCAGGAACCAGCAGGTGAGGTCGCGATCCTCATGGAACTGGCGCACGTGGGGCACCTGCAGCCGGGCCGTCACGTTCCAGTCGATGTGGCGCACGTCGTCGTGCAGCTGGTACTCGCGCAGGTCGGCCAGGTCCACGCCGTGGCCGCGGCGCAGCGTGCGCCAGTCGCCCTGCACCAGGCCGTCCAGGCGCTTGACCACCGTCCACTCCAGGCGGCGCAGAAGCGCCTCGGTGGAGGACGCCGTCGGCAGT
>CAILKA010000100.1 GCA_903834645.1 uncultured beta proteobacterium | reverse complement strand
CACTGGCTGCACTGCTGCGCCGGCCGGCGCGGGCGCCTGGGATGGTGCGCTCGTCGACGCCTCCGGCTGCTGGCTTGGGGGCTGCTGCGTGTGTGGGCACAGGCAGCGGCGCAGGAGCAGCTGAGCCAGGAAGAATCGCACAGCAGAAGGCAGCAGCACACGCGCCTACCTTGGCAGCTGCAGCACAGGCCGCTCGCCGGGCTGGCAGGCCGCTGCCGCGTTTTGCCACAGAGCTGCTGGGGCACGCCGTGGCACACAGCGCGGTCCGCATCCTGGCGTGTTGGATCGTGTTGCGGCAGCGTGTGCGGTGGCTGGAAGGCTCTCAGATCGTGAATGAGCCAATGAGACCCACAGCTGCATCATTCGTCAGCGCACACCCCTGGTGACCACTGAGGTGCGCTGGTTCTTCGACCTCGGCAAGTGCTGGATAGACTGGCATATTCCTCGACCGTGTTGCTGCTTTGAGCTTCATGTCTATCGATGTCGAACTCTGCTGTCACTCCCCGGCACAGTCTGTCTGGCTCCTCATCGAGATTTGCCCATCCACTTTGAGTGCAGCACATTTGTGCGAGTCTGGGCCGCGATACGGGGATTGTGAGCGCAATCATGCGTTGGTTGTTGGGTGTGTTCCTCGTTCAACCTCATCCCCATGCTGATCAGCCCATGCAGGGCGGCGTGGGCGTAGACGAAGGTGTCCAACGCCTCGTTGCGTTCGCCGTCGCGCTTGGGTTGCCAGGAACGGATGGGGCGGCCCTTTTCGAAACGGGTGACGACGCGTTCGGCGGTCAGCTGGCGGAAATAGTCGGCGTCGAGGCGGCGGGGGAAGTGGATGGCGCCGGGGCCGGGTTCGGACAGCTTCAGGCGGGCGTAGACCGCGTCCTTCACGGCATCGACGCCGACGATGAACAGCGGGATCTTTGCCTTGTTGCTGCGGGTGGGGCGGCGGGGCCAGACCGGGATGCCCGGGCCACCGCGTCCCTTGATTGCCCAGATGCGGCGGGCAAGGCGGGTGCGGCAGAACTCGTAGGCCATCTTGGTGTGGTGGCCGCCAGTATCCACGGCCACGGCGCGCACCGGCAGATCGCCGTACCTGCCGTTCAACACGCCGTCCAGATCGGACCAGAGGCGTGGGCCGGAAGGGTCGCCCCACAGCACTCGGTAGTCGATCACCCACGCTTCCTCGTCGCGGCCCCAGCCGACGATTTGCACCTCGAGGCGGTCGCCTTGCACATCAACACCCGCCGTCAGCACGGCCACGTCGGGGGCGAGGTCGCTGCCCCAATCCTCGCGCCGCGCCATCAGGGGATCGGCAGGGACGGTGTCGCCCGCCTGGTCCTCCCAGGACTCGCCCAGCTTGGTGTTGACCCAGACCTGCAGGCGAGCGGGATCCTTGGCCACGCGGGCATGTTCCTGCGCGATCTCGGCCCATGTCTCCCATGGCGAATAGAGCGACGACAGGTGGAACCCTGCCGTGCGGCCATCGCCCAGCGCGGTTGGTCGCCATTCACCGGCGGTCAGAAGCCGGGGTTTTTCATGTTCATGATGCACGCCGCCGCAGGCATTACAGACCAGATAGGCAGCGTCGCGCTGCCCTTCCGGCCATTGAATGCGCGCCCAAGTGATCGGGGCCATGTCGCCGCAATGCT
>CAILKA010000099.1 GCA_903834645.1 uncultured beta proteobacterium | reverse complement strand
ACGTTCGCCGTCGAACCGGTGGGGCGCACGATCTTGGCGCTCGTGACGACGTCGCCCGATATGACGGCGTCGCGGATCAGGTAGCCGGCCGTGTTGACCAGGCCGAAGGGCAGCGCGTAGGCCGAGCTGTTGTAGTTGTCGGCGTCCAGCGTCGTGCGGAACACGCTGAGGTTGACCTCGACGTCGGAGTTGGGCTTGAACTGCGCGCCGAGGTAGCCGCCCGAGCGCTTGCGCACGCCCTCGAACATGGCCGAGTTCAGGCTGCCTGTGATGCGCTTGCCCGCAAGCGCCGGGTTGCCGGAAGCCGTGGCCTGGGCAGCGGTGATCACGTTGTAGCCGAAGATCTCCTGGCCGTCGCGGCGCAGGTGGCGGTCTTCCTTGTAGGCCTGCACGAGCACACCGAGCGTGTTGTCGGCGTTCTTCCAGGCCACCAGGCCGCTGATCTGCGGGTCGGTCGTGCCTGCCAGCGTGGCGTGGGCCGCACCGATGGAGACCTCGCCGTTGATCTTGTTGCGAAACGACAGCGGCTTGCGCATCAGGATGTCGACGCTGCCCGAGATGCCGCCTTCGGTGATGTCGGCGCGGCTGCTCTTGTAGACGATGGTCTGGCCGATGAGCTGCGAAGGCATGAGGCCGAAGCCCACGCTGCGGCCGCTGCCGGCCTGATCGCCCACGTGCCAGTCGCCCGCGCTCAGCGCGTGGCCGTTGAGCGTGACGAGGTTGAGGTTCGGGCTCGTGCCGCGGATGGCCACGCGCTCGGCCTCGTCCATGGCCAGCGCGCCGCCATACTGTACGTTGACGCCAGGCAGCCGCGACAGCGCGTCGGCGATGTTCTTGTCGGGCATCTTGCCCACGTCCTCGGCCGTCACCACCTCAACGTTCGTGTCGGCTTCGCGCTTGGTCACGAGCGAGCGCTCGATCGAGCCTCGGATGCCGGTGACCTCGACCGTCTGCGGGGCGTCCTTCTTGTCCTGCGGCTTGGCGGCAGGGGCCGCCTGCTGCGCCTGTGCGGCCACGGACAGGGCCATGAGCAAGCCGGACACGGCCAAGGCAACGGGTTGGCGGCGGAAGGTCATCGGTACTCTCCTGAAGGCAGGTTCATCGAGGCGGGCACGGCACGCGGATGTGCCGGGAAACTCAGCCAGGACGGCTCAAATAGACCGCCGGTCCATTCTAGGGACTCCGTTCAGCCTCTCCGAATAGACCAATTGATCGTTTTCCCTAGCGCACGGCGGCCCACAGGCCGGCGCGGCCCTCAGGTACCGCAGAACGTGCGGTAGCAGGCCGTGGCGGCGGCGGGGGCCGGCTCGGCGTAGCGCGCGTGCAAGGGGTGCTCGTCGAAGGGGTGGCGCAGCGCCTCGAGCAGCTGCTCGAAGGGCTGCAGGTCGCCCCGGTCCGAGGCGGCGGAGAGCGCCTCCTCAACCCGGTGGTTGCGCGGGATGATCCAGGGGCTGGCCCGGCGCATGGCGGCCGCACGCGCGGCAGCGTCACCGGCCTCACCGGCCAGCCGCCGGCGCCAGCGCTCAAGCCACTCACCCAAGGCCGGTGCGCCAGCGGGCGGGAAGAGACCAGCCAGGCTCGCGCCGCCCGCCCCCTCCTCCTCGACGGCATGGGCCAGCTGCCGCCAGCCCAGCGTATGGTCGACCCCGTGCGCCTGAAGCAGCGCCAGCCAGTCGTCGGCCAGCGCGGCGTCGGCCTCATCACGCTGCGCGTCGAGTCCTGCGCCCGGTCGCAATCCGAGCTTGCGCCTGTGCCCGGCCAGCAGCGCCTGCGCAAACCAGGCGGGGAACGCGTCGATCACCTCCATGGCCCGAGCCACCGCCCGTTCGGGATCCTCATGGAAGAGCGGCAGCAGCGTCTCGGCCAGGCGTGCCAGGTTCCAGCGTGCGATGACGGGCTGGTTGCCGAAGGCGTAGCGGCCTTGGTGGTCGATGGAGCTGAAGACGGCGGCCGGGTTGCAGGCCTCCATGAAGGCGCACGGGCCGTAGTCGATCGTCTCGCCCGAGATCGTCATGTTGTCGGTGTTCATCACGCCGTGGATGAAGCCCACGTGCATCCAGCTCGCCACGAGGGTGGCCTGGCGCCGCGCCACGGCGGCAAAGAAGGCGTGGAAGCGATCCGGGTCACCCACGAGCGCGGCATCGTGGCGCGCGATCGCGTAGTCGGCCAGCTGGCGCACGCGCTCGGTTTCGCCACGCGCGGCAAAGTACTGGAAGGTGCCCACACGCAGGTGGCTCGATGCGACGCGGGTCAGCACCGCTCCCGGCAGCTTCGCCTCACGCAGCACCACTTCGCCAGTGGCGGCCACCGCAAGTGCCCGGGTGGTTGGGATGCCCAGCGCGTGCATCGCCTCGCCGATCAGCGCCTCGCGCAGCATCGGCCCGACAGCGGCCTTGCCGTCCCCCCCGCGTGAGAACGGTGTGCGCCCGGAGCCCTTGAAGGCGAGATCGCGGCGCCGGCCGTGCTGATCGATGAGCTCGCCGATCAGCAGCGCCCGGCCGTCGCCCAGCTGAGGCGAGAAGCCGCCGAACTGGTGCCCCGCATAGGCTTGTGCTATCGGTTCCGCGCCAGCGGGCAGCTCGCAGCCAGAGAGCCACCGCGCCCCCGCTTCACCGGCCAGGGCAGGTGCGGGCAACCCCAGCTCAATAGCCAGGGCGTCGTTGACAAACAGCAGTCTCGGCGAGGACACCGGTGCGGGCTGCCAGGCCACGTAGCACCCGGGCAGCTCGCGTGCGTAACTGTTGTCGAAGGGAAAGTCGAAGTCGAGCATGGGGAGTTTGTGCGGGTGCCGCGGCTGCCAAGGGGCCGACGCACCCGCAGTGTGCCCTGCCCAGACTCCCCGCACGCCCTCCGGGCGCTGCAGGCGCGGCCACCCCTCGGGTGAGGGATACGTTCAAGCCTCCCCTCGTTCGAGTGGATGT
>CAILKA010000098.1 GCA_903834645.1 uncultured beta proteobacterium | reverse complement strand
GGCGCAGCGTCGTAGCCGGCTCGGCGAACGGCCTGCAAGAGATCCGCCTCGCCCGTTTGTGAGGGATCGAAGCCGACCCGCGCCAACTGCGTGGCCCCGTTCACGCGCGACCAGACACCGCCCTGGACGCTAACCAAAGCGGCTTCGATGACGCCGGCACAGGCCCCGCAGGTCAGCCCTGCCAGGCGCAAGGTGGTGGCTGCCGAGGCAGTGTGGAGGGGTGGGCGCAGGTGGGTGGCGGCAGACATGAGGCGAACGGCAGCCGATCCGACCGAGTCGAACGCTGCCCCGCATAATCCTCAGGCAACGCTCTGCCGCCCGCCATGATCTGCATCAAGCCGCCCAGCCTCCGGATATTCCGGCTCCCGCCCCCCCGCACATCACCTGGGAGGCGATCCCTCCGCTCCCGCCTGTGGGGCGCTGGGGTTGCCCTGGCCGTGGGCTGTGCCTCGTTGCTCCTCATGCCCTCGGGGCCCGCCCACGCGCAGGCGGTGCCTCAGCCCAGGCTGTCGACCATCGAGCTGAGCGCGGGCATGCACAACATCGTGGCCGAGGTCGCGCGCACCCCCCAGCAGCAGCAGATCGGGATGATGATGCGTACGAAGATGGAGCAGCACGAGGGCATGCTCTTTGTCTTCGACGATGTGGCCCCGCGCTGCTTCTGGATGCGCAACACGCTGCTGCCGCTGTCGATCGCCTTCGTCGCCGACGACGGCACGATCGTCAACATCGCCGAGATGCAGCCGCAATCGGACGACTCGCACTGCGCGTTGCGGCCCGTGCGCTACGCGCTTGAGATGAACAAGGGCTGGTTTGCCAAGCGGGGCATCAAGCCCGGCACCAAGCTGCGCGGCTCGCCGTTCTCGGCTGCGCGCTGACCCGCGCGCCCCGGAGAGGCTCCGCCAGACGGGCCTCTCCGAGAGTGGGCTCGATCAGGCGAAGTTCGCCTCGGCGTAGCTCCAGTTCACGAGCTTGTCGAGGAACGTCTCGACGAACTTCTGGCGCAGATTGCGGTAGTCGATGTAGTAGGCGTGCTCCCACACGTCCACGGTCAGCAGGGCCTTGTCGGCGCCTGTCAGGGGCGTGCCCGCGGCGCCGGTGTTGACGATGTCCACCGACCCGTCGGGCTTCTTGACGAGCCACGTCCAGCCTGACCCGAAGTTGCCCACAGCCGACTTCACGAAGGCCTCGCGGAAGGCCGCGTAGGAGCCCCAGCGCGCCTGGATCGCCACAGCCAGCGCGCCGCCCGGCTCGCCGCCGCCGCTGGGCTTCATGCAGTTCCAGAAGAAGGTGTGGTTCCAGATCTGGGCGGCGTTGTTGTAGACGCCGCCAGACGACTTGCGCACGATGTCCTCGAGGGTCATCGATTCGAACTCGGTGCCCTTTTGCAGGTTGTTGAGGTTCACCACGTAGGCGTTGTGGTGCTTGCCGTGGTGGAACTCCAGCGTCTCGCGGCTGTAGTGAGGAGCCAGGGCGTCGATCGGGTAGGGGAGCGCGGGCAGGGTGTGTTCCATCGTGGATCCTGTGAGGGTGAAGAGTGTGGGGGGTGCAGGCCAACCCGCCCGCAACCGGTGAACGGCATTGTAGGGAAGCCAGCTCAGCGCGAGGGAGCGATGTCTTCAACCCTCAATTGCGCCCGCCCATCGACCATCACCGTTTGCACCCGCTGCCCCGGTTGCAGGGTGGCAACTCCCGGTATGGCCTGCCCGTGCTCGTCCTCCAGCCAGGCAAAGCCGCGCCTCAGCACATGCTGCGGATGCGCCGCCTCGAGCCGGGCCTGCAGGGCGAGCAGGCGCTCGTCGAGCTGGCGCTGAGCGGCTCCGACGGCGCGCTGCAGAGCCCGGTCGCGGATAGCCGTGCCCTCGTGCTCCCGCACGAGGCGGTTGGTCACCGCTCGCGGCAGCCTGCTGCGCCAGGCCTCCAGCCGCTCGCGCTCCGCTGCCAACCGTGAAGCCGGGCGCGCCACACGGTGGGCCAGCAGGTCCAGGCCCTGCGCCCAGCGTTCGATCCGGCTCCTGCCGGCGCGCAGCAGCCTTGCCGCGAGGGCCTCGACCTGCGCCAGACGCTCGACCCGCGCCGGGGCGGCCAGTTCGGCCGCCGCGGTGGGGGTGGGCACACGGACATCGGCAGCCAAGTCGCACAGCGTCACATCCGTCTCGTGGCCCACTCCGCACACCACCGGGATGGGCGAGGCCGCCACCGCGCGCACGACGCGCTCGTCGTTGAAACTCCAGAGGTCTTCCAGCGAGCCGCCGCCGCGCACCAGGAGGAGCACCTCCACCTCCCGCCTGCGCGCCGCCTGGCCGAGCGCCTCGACGAGCGCGGCCGGTGCCTCGCTGCCCTGGACCAGGCTTGGGTAGACGATGGCGCGCACCTGCGGCGCCCGTCGCGCCAGCGTGGTCAGCACATCGCGCAGCGCCGCCGCCCCCAGTGACGTGACGATGCCCAGCGTCGCCGGGTCGCCAGGCAGGGCGCGCTTGCGCGCGGGATCGAACAGCCCTTGGGCCTCCAGCCGCGCTCGCAACCGTAGGAACTCCTCATACAGCGATCCGGAGCCCACACGCTCGAGCGACTCGACGACGAATTGGAGGTCGCCGCGCGGCTCGTAGACCGCGAGCCGTCCCCGCGCCTGAACCTGTTGTCCGTCCGCGGGCGCGACCGCCGTGAGCGCAGCAGCCCGCTTGAACATCACGCAGCGCAGCGCCGCGGCAGCGCCGGAGGCGTCCTTCAGCGTGAAGTAGCAGTGGCCGCTGGTCGCGCGGCTCATTCCCGAGATCTCGCCACGGACCGTGACGGAGCCCAGCCGAGCCGCGAGTGCGTCAGCGACCGCCAGCAGAAGTGCCGCCACGCTCCAGGCCATGCCGGCCGAAGCCACGGTCTCACGACCCTCCACGACCCACCTCCCCCTGGCCCACGATCCCGCCGGGGCGATGGCCGATAATCCGCGCTTGCCGGCGCGACAAGCGCGCCCGGCACCCTTGCAGGTCGCCCTTGATAGCCATCATACAAGCCGCAGGCTGGCCGATCTGGCCCCTGCTTGTCGCCTCCGTCGTCGCGTTGGCACTCGTGATCGAGCGCTTCCTGGCCCTGCGCGCGCGCGTCGTCGCGCCAGCGGGTCTGGTTGACGAGGTGCTGTCGATCACGCGCGACGCCCTGCCCGCACAAGCAGTGGTCGATGCCCTGGCGGCGAGCTCGGTGCAGGGAAGGGTGCTGGCTGCTGGGCTGCGCGCCCTGGCATCCGAGCCGCGCATCGGCACGTCCGATCTGGAGCGGGCCTTCGAGCAGGCCGGCCGCGAGGCGTTGCATCACCTGGGTGCGCACCTCAACGCGTTGGGCAGCATCGCCACCGCGGCGCCCTTGCTGGGCCTGCTCGGCACGGTGGTCGGCATGATCGAGATCTTCGGCGCGCAGGCGCCGGGCTCGGCAGGCGCGAACCCGCAGCAGCTGGCACATGGCATATCGGTGGCGCTCTACAACACCGCTTTCGGGCTGCTCGTGGCCATCCCGGCGCTGCTCTTTCACCGCCACTTCCGCGGCCGGGTCGACGACTACCGGCTCGCGCTGGAGTCCGGCGCCGAGCGCCTGGCCACGCAGTTGCGCCGCCTGCAGTTCCTGCGCGGGGGGGCGACTTGAAGTTCGGCCCGGACGCCTCTTCGGCTGACGATGCGGAGATCAACCTGATCCCGTTCATCGACGTACTCCTGGTGGTGCTCATCTTCCTCATGCTCTCGACCACCTACGCGCGCTTCACGGAGCTGCAGCTCACACTGCCCTCTGCGCAGGCCGACGCCATGCGGCAGACGCCCGCGGAGATCGTGGTGGCTGTGTCCAGCGACGGTCGCTACGCCGTCGACCGTCAGGTACTCGACTCGCGCAGCGTGGAGGCGCTGGCCTCGGCGCTGCGCGCCGCAGCGGGTGGGCGCGCCGATGCGGTGGTGATCGTCTCGGCCGATGCGCTGGCGGCGCACCAGTCGGTGATCAACGTGCTCGAGGCGGCGCGCCGCGCCGGCCTGGCCCGGCTGACATTCGCCGCGCAGCGCAGCACCCCGGCGAACTGACGTGGGGCTGCGCGCGCTGCTCGAGGCGTGCTGGTGGCGCCGGCAGCACGCCTGGCTCGGCACCATGCTCGCCCCGTTGTCGGCGCTTTACAGCCTGATCGCAGGCGGTAGAGCCCTCGCCTACCGGGCTGGTTTCCTGCATCGCCAGCGGTTGGCGGTGCCAGTGGTGGTGGTGGGCAACCTCGTGGCGGGCGGAGCCGGCAAGACACCCACCACCGTCGCGCTCATCAACGGCCTGCGGGCCTCCGGATGGACGCCAGGCGTCGTTTCGCGCGGCTATGGCGGCTCCGTACGCGCGCCCCGCTCCGTGTCGCGCGACCACGATCCGAGGAACTGCGGAGACGAGCCCCTGCTCATCCGCCGCCGCACCGACGCCCCGGTCTGGGTGGGTGCTGACCGCGTGGCCGCAGCGCGCGGCCTGTGCGCCGCCCATCCCGAGGTGGACGTGATCGTCGCCGACGACGGGCTGCAGCACCTGCGCCTGGCGCGGGACGTGGAGGTGATCGTCATCGACGAGCGTGGCCTGGGAAACGGCCGGCTGCTGCCTGCGGGGCCACTACGTGAGCGTCCCCCGCCCGTGCCGCCTGCAGGCGTGATCGTGGTCTACAACGCCGCACGCCCCAGCACCAGTTGGCCTGGGCAACCCGTGATCCGCCGCCTCGGGCGCCCGGTCCCGCTGGCTGCCTGGTGGCGCGGCGAGCCCGGGCCAGGGACATGGCCCGGGTCGGCAGCGGCCGAACCCCTGCTGGCGGCGGCCGGCATCGCGCAGCCCGAGCGCTTCTTCCGCATGCTCGAGGCTGAGGGCGTCCGGATCACCAGGCTTCCCCTGCCCGATCACGCCGCCTGGGATGTGGTGCCGTGGGGGCCCGGCGCCTTGCCAGTGCTCGTCACCGAAAAGGACGCCGTCAAGCTCCCCGCCACGCACCCCGACGCGGGGCGGATCCACGTCGTGCCGCTAGACTTCCAACTCCCTGCCGAAGTGCTGGCGACCGTCTGCGCCCGGCTGCCGGCGCGGGCCGGGGTCGGCCGCTGAAGCCTGCCGAGGTTCGCCCGCACTGTCCCTGGAGCCTGCCTGATGACCCTCGACTCCCGCCTGCTGCACCTGCTCGTGTGTCCGGTGTGCAAGGGGCCGCTGCAGCCCCTGCACGACGACGCAGGCCGTCTTGCGGAGCTCGCCTGCCCGGCAGACCGGCTTGCGTTCCCGATTCGCGATGGCATTCCCACCATGCTGGAGACGGAGGCTCGCAGCCTGGACGCCGCACCAGCCGCGGCATCGACCCCGGAAGCCCCCTGCGCCGAGCCCTCCCCCGGGGGGTCGGGCAAGGTCAACCCTTGAACACGCCCGCCTTCACCGTGCTGATTCCGGCCCGGCTCGCGTCCACCCGGTTGCCGGGCAAGCCACTGGCCGATCTCGCCGGGCTGCCGATGGTCGTGCGCGTGGCCCGCCAGGCCGAGCGGGCGGGAGCGAAGCGCGTCGTGGTGGCGGCCGACGATGCGCAGGTGGTGCAGGCTTGCGAGCATCACGGCGTGCAGGCCGTCATGACACGGGCCGATCACATCAGCGGCAGCGACCGGCTGGCGGAGGCCTGCACGCTGCTGGGCCTGGACGGGCCGGACATCGTCGTCAACCTGCAGGGCGACGAGCCGCTGATGCCGCCTGCCTTGCTGGCACGCTGCGCCGCCCTGCTCGACGAACACACCGACTGCGTGATGGGTACCGTTGCGCACCCCATTGGTGATGTCGCCGACTACCGCAACCCCAACGTGGTGAAGGTGGTGCTCGACGCTCGCGGGCGAGCGCTTCTCTTCAGCCGCGCGTGCCTGCCCATGTGGCGCGACGCCCCCTCGCCCGATGCGCTGCCCCCGGACCCGAAGCCCCTGCGCCACCTCGGTCTGTATGCCTACCGTGCCGGATTCCTGCGCGGCTTTCCCGGGCTTGCCGCGGCACCTCTGGAACGCGTGGAGGCTCTCGAGCAGCTGCGTGTCCTGTGGCACGGGCAGCGCATCGCGGTGCACGTGGCCGACGAAGCCCCCGCTGCCGGCGTGGACACGCCCGAGGATCTGGCTCGCGTGCGGGCCCTGCTCCAGCCCGGGCGCGAGGGCTCGCCGGCATGAAGGCCTGACGGTCCGACGGTCCGACGGCCCGGATCGTCAGCGGTCTGGCTGAATGCCTCGTGTCGATCCCGCGGGTGATAATCTGCGAAACCGGCGCACGAACCCCACGATGGCCGGGAGGAGACTTCGATGCGACTCATTCTTCTGGGCCCCCCAGGAGCCGGCAAGGGCACGCAGGCCGCCTACCTCTGCAAGCGCTTCGGCATTCCGCAGATCTCCACGGGCGACATGCTGCGCGCCGCAGTCAAGGCCGGCACGCCGCTTGGTCTGGCCGCCAAGCAGGTCATGGACGCCGGGGGCCTGGTGAGCGACGACCTCATCATCGGCCTCGTCAAGGAGCGCATCTCCCAGCCCGACTGCACGGGCGGGTTCCTCTTCGACGGTTTTCCCCGCACCCTCCCGCAAGCTGACGCCCTGAAGGAGGCCGGCGTACGCCTCGATGCCGTGCTGGAGATCGACGTGCCAGACGAGGAGATCGTCGAGCGCATGAGCGGGCGGCGCGCCCACCTGCCCTCGGGCCGCACCTACCACGTCAAGTTCAACCCACCGAAGGTGCCCGGGCTGGATGACGTCACGGGCGAGCCGCTCATCCAGCGTGACGATGACCGGGAGGAGACGGTGATCAAGCGCCTGACGGTGTATCACAGCCAGACCCGGCCGCTGGTCGACTACTACTCTTCATGGGCAGCGTCGGGCGATGGTTCTGCGCCCCGCTATGCGCGCATCTCCGGGCTCGGGAGCGTCGAAGACATCACGACGCGGGCGCTTGCCGCCCTGGGGGGCTGAAACCCATGGAAATCGCAGGCAAGGTATTTATCGTCACCGGGGGCGCCTCGGGGCTGGGCGAGGGTGCGGCCCGGATGCTGGCGGCCCAGGGCGGCCGCGTGATCGTGGCCGATCTGCAGCAGGAACGCGGTCAGGCGCTGGCGGGCGAGATTGGCGGGCGTTTCGTGCGCTGCGACGTCACCCAGGAGTCCGACGGGCAAGCGGTCGTGGCGGCCGCGCTGGAATCGGGCAAGTTGATGGGGCTGGTCAACTGCGCAGGCATCGCCACCGCCTCCAAGACGGTAGGCAAGGACGGCGCACACCCGCTGGCCCTCTTCACCAAGACGATCATGGTGAACCTGGTGGGCAGCTTCAACATGATCCGCTTGGCCGCCGAGGCGATGTGCCGCAACGAGCCCGAGCCCACCGGGGAGCGCGGCGTGCTGATTTCCACGGCCAGTGTCGCGGCCTACGACGGCCAG
>CAILKA010000097.1 GCA_903834645.1 uncultured beta proteobacterium | reverse complement strand
GGCGTGACCTGCAGCGCGTCGAAGGCGCGGCCCTGCATCCAGGCCGCCAGGCGCAGCTCCAGCCAGCGCCGCACGTGGCGCGAGGCGGGCCGTGCGGGCCGGGCGCCGCGCGGGAGCGCCAGGCGCGCAGCCTCCCAGCCCTGGCGCACCGGGTGCCCGGGATGGAGGTGGTCGGGGCTCGGCATGAGGCCGTGGCGGGCGTAGTCGCGGCCGATGGCGCGGCCGGCGGCTTCGAATTCGTCTCCTGTTGCGCCGAACCCCGGTTCGCGTGCACTCGGCGGACTCTGCCGATCCTGCACGCGCCTGCGCGGCTCCAGCCCAAGGGCCAGCTGTGTGAGGGGTGAGGGGTGCACGCTGATGGTCATTTCGGCCTCCGGTTTCAGGCGCCGGCATCTGCCGGCCTGGGCCAGTGTGCAAGCTATGTAGCTCATGGCGTGAGCTACCTGTTCAATGTTCAATCTACCTGCGCGCTCACACCTGAGAGGTTGGGTGAGGCCCGTTCGGGTCATGGCCTGTGCGGGCTGCCAGCCGTGTGGGGACTGACCGCTCGCGGCCGCACGCATCGCGGCACTGCCGCCAGAAAGGGTTCAGCGCACCCGGTCCAGTACGAGCAGGATGCCTGTTCCCGGATGCAGGATCGGCAGCGCCACGCCGGCGCGGTGCAAGGTCTGCCCGGCCAGCGTGACGACCCCACCGGGCAGGAAAGGCCCGGCCGCGCACTTGCCGTGTCGCGGGTCCGGGGCCCAGAGCGGGTGCGGGCTCACCCTGTAGTGGCCGGCGGCGACGAGACCGGGCACCCGCAATGGTCCCGGCACGGCGTGAGCGGCGCGATCGGCGGCCACTACCGTCACCAGCGCGCGCCGGCCATCGGCAGCGACCGCCGAAGTGGCAAGCAAGGCAGGATCCTCATGGTCGATCGCGGCGACCTCGGCTTCGGCCAGCCAGGTGCGCTCGGCCTTGTAGAACGAAATGGCCTCGCGCAGGTGGCGCACCTCAGCTTCGGAAAACGTGATCGGGTCCGCCTCGATCCCCGGATGTCCGAAAAGCGAGGCCAGGGTGCGCAGGCCGATGTCGGCGTACCGCCCGGTGGTGTGGCTCCGTGCTGCGCCGATGTGCACGCCCATGAGCTCGGCCGGCAGGAAGGTCAGCGCGGCCCGGTGCATCCGCTGGCGCTCGAGCGGATCGTTGCAGTCGGACACCCAGATGCGGCTCGTTCGCTGCAGGATGCCCAGGTCCGCGCGCGCGCCGCCCGAGGCACAGGTCTCGATCTCGAGCGATGGGAAGGCCTGGCGCAGGTCGTCCATGAGCCGGTACAGGCCGAGCACGTGCTGGCGCACAGCCGACGCGCCGCCGGGGCCAGCGGCGTGGGTCATATCTCGGTTCATGTCCCACTTCAGGAACTGGATCGGGGCACTGCGCAGCAGCTCGGAGAGCTTGCGCCAGAGATAGTCGCGTGCGTCGCCCAGGCCCAGGTTGAGCACGTACTGATGCCGCCCGAGAGGCTGTTCCAGGCCCGGGACGCTGAGGATCCAATCGGGGTGATCGCGATACAGCGCGCTGTCGCGGCTGACGCCTTCGGGCTCCACCCACAGGCCGAACTGCAGGCCCAGCGCCTGGCATCGGGCTCCCAGAGGCGCCAGCCCCTGCGGATATCGCTCGGGGCAAGGCTCCCAGTCGCCGAGCCCGGCCCTGTCGTCGCGCCGGCCGGCAAACCAGCCGTCATCCAGGACGAATCGCTCGACGCCGAGCCCGGCGGCCCGGTGAGCCAGGGCCTGCATGCGCAGGCAGTCGTGGTCGAAGTAGGCGGCCTCCCACGAGTTGAGCTGGACCAGCCGGGGCCCACGCGGCTTGGGCACCACGCGCTCACGCAGGAAGCGGTGCCAGCGCAGGCTCAGCGCGCGCAGCCCAGCCGGGCTGCGACACAGGTGCACGGTCGGGCTCTTGAGGCATTCGCCTGGCTCGAGCGTCACCTCGCCGGGCAGCAGGAGCTCTGCCGCCTGCATCTGCAGGCCCCCTCCTCGCAGTGCCTGCACGATCAGGCGGTGGTTGCCAGACCATGCCAGCTGCAGGCTCCACGCCTCTCCCTGGGTGGCATGCGTGCCGGCCTCCATCAGCACGAGGCCGGGATAGGCGTGGTGCGACGTGCGGCCCACGCGCGACTCCTGCACCCAGGCAGCGCGGCCTACAGGCTCGCGAGCGGCCTGGAATTCGGCCGCCCAGCGGCCGGTGAGCGACAAGCGCTCGCGCAGTCGCGTAGGCAGCGGCAGCGCCAGGCTCGCCAGCGCATCCACGCCAAGTGCGTCGCAGCCGTCATTGGTCAACCGGCAGTGGGCACTCAGGACACCACTGCCGGCGTGCAGCTCGATGTGCAGCTCCAGGGACAGTGCCGCACCGGGGTCGCGCAAGTGAAAGGTCCACCCCTGGTCGGTGGCTTGCGCAGACTCCAGGCTGAACCGGGTGTACAGGTGGTGCGCCCCGCGGCGCAGGGCCAGGCCCGGCTCGTCGGTGAATCCCCGGCCCGGCTCGGGCAGCCAGCTCACCGACTCGGCCACGTCCAGCCCGCCGTGCGGCACGGCAGCTTGCAAGGCCCGCCCCAGGGTGGACATGTCGCAGTCAGCCGGAAGGGAGTCGCCCCAGTACAGCAGCTGCGGCATGCCGGCTTCGACCGACATCCAGACCTGGGTCTGGTCGCCGTCGTCCAGGCGGTGGTAGGTGGTGCTCAAGGCGGCTTTAACCGGTGGCGCCGGGCCAGGCAAGGAAACGGCGGGCGAGGCCTGTGCAGCGGGCGGAGGCGATGTTGAGTGAACGTGTCTTTATTGTACGATTCGTCAATATGAACGGCGAGCCCATCCGGTGTGCGCACCTGCCGGCCAGCGGGGTGCGGCTGCACGTGGCGCAGGCGGGCCAGGGCAGCCCCGTGCTGATGCTGCACGGCTTTCCCGACCACTGGGAGTTGTGGCGGCCCTTGATGGTCGAGCTCTCTTGCGACCACAAGGTGCTGGCGCCGGATCTTCGGGGCATCAACCTGTCGGACAAGCCGACAGCGGTGTCTGACTACGACATCGCGCGGCTCGTGGACGACGTGCGTGCGCTCATCGAGCACCTGGGCGGGCGCTGCGCGCTGGTGGGCCATGACTGGGGCGGGCTGCTCGCCTGGACGGTGGCGGCGCAGCTTCCCGACGCCGTCTCGCGCCTCGTGGTCTTCAACGCCCCGCACCCATGCCGCTTTGCCGAGGAGCTCCAGGCCAGCCCGCGGCAGCGCGAGGCATCCGCCTACGCACAGCGGCTGTGCCAGGCAGGCGCCGCCGATCGGTTGGCCCAGGACAGATTCGAGCGTCTGTGGGCGGTGCGTTCGGACGGGCGCACCGGCGCGGAATGGACAGCCCGGCGGCCCGCTTGCGCGCAGGCCTGGTCGCAGCCCGGTGCGCTGCAGGCGGCCCTCAACTGGTACCGGGCCTTGAACCTGGAGGCGGCGCTGGCCCCAGCGGGCGTGCGGTCGGTGCCGGACCTGGGACAGGCCTCGGGCGTGATCGACGTGCCCACGCTGGTGGTCTGGGGCGAGCGCGACGGATCCTTCCCGGTGGCCTGTCTCGAGGGGCTGGAACGCTGGGTGCCGGATCTGAGCGTGCACCGGGAGCCCGAGGGCGGACACTGGCTGCTCGAGGAGCAGCACGCGCTGGCGACCAGCCTGCTGCGCGACTTCCTGGCCCTGCAGGCCTGAGCCATGCGACTGGGCGTGTGCTACTACCCCGAGCACTGGCCCGAGGCCTGGTGGCCGCAGGATGCGCGCCAGATGGGGGCGCTGGGCATCCGGCAGGTGCGCATCGGGGAGTTCTGCTGGTCGCGCGTGGAGCCCGAGCCTGGTCGCTTCGAGTGGGGCTGGCTGGATCGCGCCGTGCAGGTGCTGGCTGACGCCGGGCTGCATATCGTGATGTGCACCCCCACCGCCACGCCGCCGAAGTGGCTGGTGGACCAGGACCCCGACATGCTGGCCGTGGGGGCGGACGGCCACGCCCGACGCTTCGGGTCGCGCCGGCACTACGACTTCTCCAGCGACCGCTACCTGGCGCAGGCCGAGCGCATCACGCGCGCCTTCGGCGAGCGCTACGGCACACACCCGGCGGTGGTGGCCTGGCAGACGGACAACGAGTACGGCTGCCACGACACCGTCATGAGCCACTCGCCGCAGGCCGTTCGGCGCTTCCGGCTGTGGCTGCAGCAGCGCTACGGCAGCGTGGCGGAGTTGAACCGGGCCTGGGGCAACGTGTTCTGGAGCCAGGAGTACGCCAGCTTCGACGAGGTCGACTCCCCGGCAGGGACGGTGACCGAGCCCAACCCGGCACACCGGCTGGACTTCCAGCGCTTCGCCTCCGACGAGGTGCTGCGCTTCAACCGCGCGCAATGCGCGATCCTGCGCGAGCTCTCGCCCGGCCGCACGCTCGTGCACAACTTCATGCAGCTCTACACCGGCTTCGACCACCATGCCGTGGCCGCCGACCTGGACGTGGCCAGCTGGGACAGCTACCCCATCGGGGCGCTGGAGATGTTCTGGTTCGGCGAGCCCGACAAGCGGCGCTGGCTGCGCACCGGCCACCCGGACTTCACGGCCTTCCACCACGACCTGTACCGCGGCATGTCGCGCCAGCCCTTGTGGGTGATGGAACAGCAGCCCGGCCCCGTCAACTGGGCGCGCTGGAACCCTGCGCCCGCCCCAGGCATGGTGCGACTGTGGACCTGGGAGGCCTTTGCGCACGGGGCCGACGTGGTCAGCTACTTCCGCTGGCGGCAGGCCCCGTTCGGGCAGGAGCAGATGCACGCGGGCCTGCAGACGCCGGACCGGCAGCTGGACCAAGGCGGACGCGAGGCTGCAACCGTGGCCGAGGAAGTGGCGAGTCTGGCCTGGCTGCCGGCGCAGACAAGCGGCCGCGCGCCGGTGGCCCTGGTCTTCGACTACGAAAGCCTGTGGCTGCTGGACGTTCATCCGCAAGGCGCGGACTACAACGGCCTGCAGCTGGTCTTCGAGGCCTACAGCGCGCTGCGCTCGCTGGGACTGGACGTGGACATCGTGCCGCCGGGCACGGACTTGGGCGACTACCGGCTCGTTGTCCTGCCAGCCGTGCCTTTGGTCGACGACGTGCTGCTGGACCGCTTGGAGGCCACCGCGGCGCAGGTCGTGCTGTACCCGCGGGCCGGCTCGAAGCTGCCGGGGGTCCGCATTCCCGAAGAGTTGCCGCCCGGCCGCCTGCGGCGGCTGATCGACCTGCGCGTGCCGCGCGTGGAGTCTCTGCGGCCGGGCGTGCACGAGTCGGTGCATCTCGGTGGCGGCACCTTCGGGGCCTCGCGCTGGCGCGAGGCGCTGGACCTGGGGCCCGGCACGCAGGCCGAGGCCTGCTTTGCCGACCGCACGGCTGCCGTGGCCCGCCAGGGCCGCACGCGCTACCTGGCTGGCTGGTTCGACTCCGCGCTGCAGCAGCGGGTGCTGGAACGGGCCGCCCACGACGCGGGGCTGGAGACGGTGCGGCTGCCTGATGGGGTGCGGGTGCGCCGCCGGGGCGAGTTGCTGTTTGCCTTCAACTACGGCCAGGCCACCCACGAGCTGCGGGTGCCCAGTGCCCGGTGGGTGCTCGGCAGCGGCCGGCTTGCGCCACGCGGCCTGGGCATCGCGCGCTGGCAGCCTGCATGAGGGAACCCTTCGACCCCAACCGGCACCCGCACCGCCGGCTGAACCCGCTCACCGGGCGCTGGCTGCTCGTCTCGCCGCAGCGCAGCCAGCGGCCCTGGCAGGGCCAGCACGACGACGTGGCCACGCAGCCGCCTGACAACCACGATCCGCACTGCCACCTTTGCCCGGGCAATGTGCGCGCGGGCGGCGCAGCCAACCCCGACTACCGCGGCCCCTGGGTGTTCGACAACGACTTTGCGGCCTTGCAGGCCGAGGCCCCGGAGCCCGCCGATTCGGGCGACCCTCTCTTCCAGGTGCGTCCGGCGCAGGGTGTGTGCCGGGTGCTGTGCTACTCGCACGACCATGCGCTGACCCTGCCCGAGCTCGCGCCCCAGGCACGACGCGCGGTGGTCGACACCTGGTGCGCGCAGGTGGCCGAGCTCGGACGGCGCTGGCCCTGGGTGCAGGTCTTCGAGAACAAGGGCGCGATGATGGGCTGCTCCAACCCGCATCCGCACGGCCAGATCTGGGCCACCGACAGCGTGCCCGACGAGCCGGCAGCCGAGGATGCCGCGCAGCGCCGGTGGTTCGACGAGCGCGGGTCGCCCCTGCTGGTGGAGCTCGAGCGGCGCGAGTGGGCCGCCCAGGCGCGCGTGGTGTGCGCCAACGACCACTTTCTCGTGGTGGTGCCCTGGTGGGCCACTTGGCCCTTCGAGACGCTGCTGCTGCCGCGCCGTGCAGTGGCGCGCCTGCCAGACCTCGGGCCCGAACAGCGCGAGGCGCTGTCGGGCATCCTGGGCGAGCTGACCGCCCGCTACGACAACCTCTTTGGCTGCAGCTTTCCCTACTCGATGGGCTGGCACGGGGCGCCCTTCGACGCACGCGACACGCGGCCGTGGCAGCTGCACGCGCACTTCTACCCACCCCTGCTGCGCTCGGCCCGGATCCGCAAGTTCATGGTGGGCTACGAGATGCTGGCCGAAGCGCAGCGCGACCTCACGCCCGAGCAGGCTGCCTCCGCGCTGCGTGCCGTCACGCCCGTGCATCACCGCGCGCGAGGAGGGCCAAGCCCATGAGCCTGGCCGAACTGCGCACCCGCGTGGCAGGGGCCTTCACGAAGGCCTTCGGCGGCCGGCCGCAGGCCTGCGTGCAGGCGCCCGGGCGCGTGAACCTGATTGGCGAGCACACCGACTACAACGAGGGCTTCGTGCTGCCCTGCGCCATCGACCGCGCCACGGTCGTCGCCGTGCGGGCCCGTGACGATCGCCAGGTGCACGTGCTGGCCCTGGATGAGGGGCCCGACCGGGACTCGTTCGCGCTCGATGTCCCCATCACCCCAGTGCCGGCCCGGCCCTGGACGGGCTATGTGCGCGGCATGCTGCGCGAGGCGCTGGCTGGGCAGCTGGACCTCCCAGGCCTGGATCTCGTGATCGCAGGCGACGTGCCCCAGGGCTCGGGCCTGTCGTCGTCAGCCTCCCTGACGGTGGCCGTGGGCACCGCGTGCCAGGCAGTGGGCGCGCTGCGTGGTGTCGACCCCACCGGCCTGGCCCGCATGGCGCAGCGCGCAGAGAACCACTTCGTGGGGTGCCAGTGCGGCATCATGGACCAGCTCGTGAGCAGCCGCGGCGAAGCCGGCTGTGCCCTGTGGATCGATTGCCGCAGCCTGGCCACGCGCGCCGTCCCGATACCGCCGGACCTGTGCGTGCTGATTGCCCACTCCCGGGTGCGCCGGGGGCTGGTGGACAGCCACTACAACGAGCGTCGCGCCGCCTGCGAGGCAGCCGCCCGGCACTTCGGGGTGGCGGCGCTGCGCGATGTGTCCGCCGGTCAGCTCGCCGGCAGCGGGCTCGATCCGCTGACCCTGCGCCGCGCCCGGCACGTGCTGACCGAGAACGAGCGCACGCTGCGCGCGGCCGAGGCGCTGGCTCGAGGCGAGCTGCGCAACCTGGCGACGCTGATGGCCGAGTCACACGTCTCGATGCGCGAGGACTTCGAGATCACGGTGCCGGCGGTGGACCAACTGGTGGCCATCGTCGACGGCGTCCTGGCGGGCGAGGGCGGCTGCCGCATGACGGGCGGCGGCTTCGGCGGCTGCGTCGTGGCGGTGCTGCCCGCCGCGGCGATGGACGAAGTCGAGCACGCGGTGCAGCGACACTACCGCTCCCCTGACGGCCTGCCGGCCGCCGTCTTCCGGTGCCGAGCCAGCGCAGGCGCCGCGCCGCTGCCCTGAGGACGCCGCCGCTCCCGCACCGGGTGCAAATACCTAGCGCCTCCTTTATTGACGGATGCTCCAATAATCGTGGCGCGAGTCCGCTCGGTGCGGCGCTGGCGCCGTTTCCATGACGCAGAGCTCCCAACCCGTGTTGACACGCCCGGCCGTCTGGGCCTTCGGCTTGGTGGCCCTGCCGCTGTCCACCATCGGGCTGCCGCTGACGATCTACCTGGCGCCCTTCTATGCAGGCGAAATGGGGTTGTCGCTGGCCGCCCTCGGAACGGCCATGATGCTGGCGCGGATGGTCGACATCCTCGTCGACCCCTTCATCGGAGCCTCAAGCGACCGCCTGCGCACGCGCTTCGGGCGCCGCAAGCCGTTCCTGGTCATCGGTGTCATCGTGCTCCTGCTGGGCATGACGCAGCTCTTCAACCCCGGACAGGGGGTGGGCCTGGCGTACTTCCTGGGGTGGCTGGCCGTGATGTATGCCGGCTTCTCGCTCGTTCAGGTGCCGCACCGCGCGTGGGGGGCGGAGCTGTCGCCTCACTACCATGAGCGCACCCACATCTCCTCGGTGCGGCAGTTCTTCGGCACGGCCGGGCTCATCGTCTCCACGCTGGTGCCGGCCATCGTGCTGAGCCAACCGGGCGCCAAGTCCTCGGACGTGCTGCACGCGCTGAGCGTGATGACGCTCATCGTTCTGCCACTGGTGGCCGTCCTCAACCTGTACGCCACGCCCGAGCCCGCTGCGCGCCCCGCGCCGCCGCGCACGCGCATCGAATGGAAGGCCGCCTGGCGCGCCCTGCGCCGCAACGGCCCGCTGCGCTGCATCCTGCTCGTGCTCTTCATCGGCTTCAGCGCGGAGACCTTCCGGCAGACCCTGACGGTGTTCTACGCGCGCGACGTGATCGGCGTGCCCAACCTGGGTCTGATCTACGTCTACTACTTCGTCAGCGCCTTCGTCGGCGTACCCTTCTGGCGCTGGTGCGCCAGCCGCACGAGCAAGCACCAGGCGCTGGCTGCCGGCATGGCCATTGCAATCGCCACCAACCTCGGCCTGTACGGGCTCGGCAAGGGGGATGTCGGGCTCTTCACGGCCATGTTCATCCTCAAGGGCTTTTGCTTCGGCGCGCTGGATCTGCTGCCCGCAGCGATGTTGGCCGACGCCGCCGACGTGGACACGGCCATCAGCCGCAAGTCGCGCGTCGGGCTGCTCTTCGCGTGGTGCGGGGTGGTCACGAACCTGGGTCAGGCAGTGGGCCAGGGCCTGTCGCTCAATTCCCTGGCGTGGGTGGGTTACCGGGCCGCCGGCGAGACGGGCGAGGCGGCACTGTCGTCGCTGCGCGTGCTCTACGCGCTTGTGCCCAGCGTGGTGCTGGGCCTGGCCCTGCTCATCACGCTGCGCTACGGGCTGGACGCCCGGCGCCACGAGCGGCTGAGGCTGAGGCTTCAGCGCCGCGCAGCCACCTCCCCGGACACCTAGGCTCGCTGCGCGTCCCAGTCGGCGAAGCTGCGGCCTGAGCGGGACAGCTCGCCCAGAAGGGGCGCCGGCTCCCACAGGGCCGCGTCATGCGGGCTCATGCGGCTGCAGCGGGCCAGTCCCTCCATCACCTGCGTCAGACCCAGGGCATCGGCATGGTGCAGCGGACCGCCCTTCCACCGCGGGAAACCGTAGCCGTGGATCCAGACCGTGTCGATGTCGCTCGCGCGCGCAGCGACGCCCTCGCCCAGCAGTGCGGCCCCCTCGTTGATGAGCGCCAGCAGGCAGCGCTGCACGATCTCCTGCTCGTCGATCTCACGCCGGCGCACGCCCAGCTGTCGCGCCTCCTCGCGAATGATCGCCTCGACCTGCGGGTCTGCCAGTGGCTCGCGCGAGCCCGCCTCGTAGCGGTACAGGCCCGCGCCCGTCTTCTGCCCGAGCCGACCCAGCGCCACGAGCCGCCGGGCGATGGCCCCATCCCGCGGGTCGCCCCGCGCCCCGCCCTCTGCGGCGGCGCGTACGCCCACATCCAGCCCCACCAGGTCTCCCACCGAGTGCGGCCCCATTGGAAACCCGAAAGCCACCAGGGCGCGGTCCACCTGCTGCGGCGTGGCGCCCTCCAGCAGCAGCCGCTCCGCCTGGCGGCCATAAGGGCCCACCATGCGATTGCCGATGAAGCCCGGAGCCACGCGGGCCACCACCGGTATCTTGCCCAGCCGCCGCGCCAGGGCCAGGCCGTCGAACAGCGCTTGGGGAGAGGTCCGCGCGCCGCGCACCACCTCCAGCAGTCGCATCGCCGGCGCAGGGCTGAAGAAGTGCAGACCGAGCACGTCCTCGGGGCGCTGCGTGGCTGCGGCGATACGGTCGACGTCCAGCGTCGAGGTATTGGTGGCCAGCAGCGCGCCGGGTCGGCACACGCGGTCGAGCGCCTCGAAGAGGGCGCACTTGAGCGCCATGCTCTCGTAGACGGCCTCCACCACGAGGTCGGCATCGGCCGCGCACGACAGTTGCGCGTGCGCCTGCACGCGGGCCGTGCGCGCGCTTGCCTCCTGCGCCTGGAGGCGGCCACGACGGAGCTGCTGCGCGTGATGGTTCTCGATCGCCAGGAGGGCTCGGCCGCGCGCTGCGGCATCCGGGTCCACCAAATCCACCTGGATGCCGGCTGCGGCCAGGCAGATGGCGATGCCGTGGCCCATGGTGCCGGCACCCACGACCGTGGCCCGCTCCAGGGTGCGCGGCCGCAGGCCTGCAGGCAGGTCCGGGACCTGCCGCGAGCGGCGCTCGGCCGCGAAAGCATGGCGCAGGGCCCGGGACTCCGGCGCATGCAGGCACTGCGCGAACCCGAGCGCCTCCAGGGCCAGCCCCTCGGCCAGCGGCCGCTCCAGGGCCGCCGCCAGACAGGCCTCCAGCACCTGGGCCGCGGGCTGCGGCAGCCTGCCCTTTGGCACCGGCAGCGACTCGCCCAGCGGCAGCCCACGCGGCCGCGCACGGCTCCAGGAGCCCGCGGCCAGCCGCAGGGCCAGTGCACAGGCCACATCCACGGGATCGCCGGGGGTCACTTCGTCGACGAGGCCCACGGCGAGCGCCTCCCTCGCATGCAGGAACTGCCCGCTGAGCATCAGGGCGCGCGCGGCGTCAGCGCCGATCAGGCGCGGCAGGCGCTGCGTGCCACCAGCGCCCGGAATCAGCCCGAGGGTGATCTCCGGCAGGCCCAGCCGCGTGTCCTCCCGGGCCACGCGGGCGCGGCAGGCCAGACCCAGTTCCAGGCCTGCGCCCAGGGTGTCGCCATGCAGGGCCGCCACCACGGGCTTGGGACAGGTCTCGATCTGGCCGGGTAGCTCGTGCGGGTCGCCTGCCGCATGGCCGAAGGCGTGAATGTCGGCGCCCGCGCTGAAGCATCGGCCCTGCGCGGCCACCACGATGGCCTGGCAGTCCTGCCGATCGGCCAGCTCCCGCAAGGCCTGTGCGAGGGCCTGCGCCAGCGCAGGCGACAAGGCATTGACCGGCGGGCGCGCCAGCCGCAGCACGACCACCGGCCCCAGCACCTCGCGCAGCACCCAGGCCGGGTCGTGCTCGGCGGCGGTCTTCACGCGCTCAGGGCGGCAAACCGGCGCAGGTGGTGATCCACGTTGCCGAGTTGCGCATCCAGTGCCAGCAGGCGCTTGAAGGCGTGGCCTACGACGATCTCGTCAGTCATGCCCATGCCGCCATGCAGCTGCACGGCCTGCTGGCTGACGAAGCGGCCGACCTTGCCCACCTGGACCTTCAGCGCAGACAGCACGCGAGCCGTGTCGGGATCGTGCTCGGCCAGCCGCAAGGTGGCCAGGATGACGGCCGAGCGCAGCTGCTCCACCTGCATGTACATGTCTACCATCCGGTGGCGCAGCGCCTGGAACTGCGCCAGGGCCTGACCGAACTGCCGCCGCTGGCGCGTGTGCTGAAGGGTCTGGTCGAGCAAGAGGTCTGCCAGCCCGAGGGCTTCGGCGCCCAGGGCTGCCAGGGCGGTGTCGGTGGCGCGCTCCAGGAGCTCCTCGGCCTGGCCCGTGGCACTCAGGCGCTCGGATTCGCCGACGTGGACATCCAGCAGCGTCAGGTCTGCCCCCCGCTCCCCGTCCACCAGGGGGTAGTCCCGGCGCCGCAGCCCGGGAGCCGTCGCCTCCACCCAGAAGAGCGCCAGGCCGTCGGGTGCACGGGCCGAGACGACGAAGGCGTCGGCGGCATCGCCCCCGACGACCACGGCCTTGCTGCCGCGCAGGCTCCAGCCGCGTCCCGCGGGCTGCGCCGAGGCCTGAACCCAGGAGCGGTCGTAGCGCGCCGGCAGCTCGTCGCAGGCCATGACCACCTGGCAGCGACCCTGGATCAGTGCCTCGATGCGCCGCGACCGCGCCGCACACGGCGCACTGGCGCGCAGCACCTCACCAGCCTGGACGACGGTCTGCTGGTACGGCTCGGCCACGAGGCCGCGGCCCAACGCCTGCACCAGCAGCATGGTCTCGAGCGGGCCGCCATCCATTCCGCCGTCGGCCGAATCGAAGGGCAGGGCCAGCCACCCCATCTGCGCAAACTCCGCCCACGCCCGGCGCCCCGGCTGCAGGCCGGCGCGGCGCCATCGCCGCCATTGCTCGAAGCTGCACCGCTCCTTGACGTAGCGCGCGGCGCTCTCCTGCAGCAGGCGCTGCTCGTCGGAGAGATCGAAGTCCACCGCGGGACTGGCTCAGCCCGTCAGAACTTGTACTCGACCTGAACCCCGACGGTGCGCGGGTCGAGCAGCCGCGCGTTGCGGTAGTTCCCCACCAGCGCGTCCTCGATGATGATGTTGGTGATGTTGTCGGCGTCGCTCAGGTTCTTGACATAGCCCTTGATCAGCACGTTGCCCTTGGGGTTGGCCAGGCGCAGCTGCAGGTTCGTCACGCTCCAGGACTTGATCAGGTCGGTGGGCGTGTTGAACTCACGCGCGTAGTACTGGTCCTGCCAGACGTGGTCGATGCGGGAAGTCACCGTCCACCCGGTGTTGAAAAGCTTGGTCGTGTACTGGGCGCCCAGCTTGAGCTTGGCCTCGGGCGAGTGCGGCAGCTTCTTGCCGGCCAGGTTGACCTGAACGGTCGGGGTCTTGGTCGTCAGGCTTTGCCCGGGGTTGGCGGCGTCTTCGGTGAGGAAGTTGCCGATGCGGGTGCGAAGCAGCGAAATGTTCGCGTCGAAGAGCCAGGCGCGGCTGGGCGCGAACAGGAGCTCGGCCTCTACGCCGGAGGTCTTGGCGTCGGCGTTGGCGGTGACGGCCGAGGCGTTGATCCGCTGCGCCAGCTGCATGTTCTTGTAGTCGTTCTGGAAGACCGATAGGTTGGCTCTGAGCGTGCCCCTGAGCATCTCGCTCTTCATGCCAGCCTCGTAGGCCGTGACGGTCTCGGGCTCAAAGGTGGGCTTGATGTTGTTGCCCACGTTGAAGCCGCCGCCCTTGTAGCCGGTGGCCACGCTGCCGTAGAAGAGCAGATCCTTGCTCGGGGCGTAATCGATGGAGGTGCGGCCCGTCCACCAGCTCCAGTCCAGGGCAGGCTTCTCCGTGAAGGGCACGGATGGGGACAGCACGATGGAGCGCGAGATCGTTGTCTTCTGCTCGGTGGTCCAGCGTGCGCCCAGCGTGGCCCGCAGCTTGTCCGACAGGCGCCACTGCCCCTCGCCGAACCAGGCACTGGCCTGCGTCGTCGACTTTTGGGTCTCGGTGTTGACGAACCACGTCTCGGCCGGCCGCCCCTGCACCTTCTGGATCAGCTCGAAGTAGGGGTGCCAGATGAAGAAGCCGCCGCCGCCTTCGCTCTCGAGGTGGAACAGGCCCGTCGTGTAGGAGAAGGGGCCCTTGCCCGAGGAGGCCAGGCGCACCTCGTGCGTGGAGGTCTTCTCGCGGGAGGTGAAGCTGTCGGTGGTCAGCAACCGGTCGGTCGTCACCGTCATGCTGCGCGACATGTTGTAGGTGATGGGCCGGGTGAAGCGAAACGGCAGGGCCGAGTTGTCCCAGTCGGTGTTCTGCTCCGAACTGGAGCGCGAGAAGCCGCCCACGTAGGTCAGCGAGGCCCAGCCCATGTCGCGGCTGATCTCCAGCGTCGCCGACTCCTGCTTGAGCCTGAAGGTGGCATCGAAGTCTGCCGCCACTGCGCGCAAGTCGGTCGGGTTGGGGGCACCGGCGTAGATGTTGCTGCCTGCCGGGACAAAGCCCAGGCCGGTCAGCGGTCCGGCCAGCGACCGGAAGAGCGTCGCGTTGTAGTCCGGCGAGTCGTAGCCCAGCTCGTTGGGGCTGCAACCGAGCACGGGGCTGGCCTTGCAAAGCCGCTTGGCCTCGCGGGTTCGGGAGCTGTCCTCGTCGTAGCCCGACAGCACGAGGTGGATTTCGGTCTTGTCGCCCAGGAAGACACTGGTGGAGCTGCGAAGGCTGTACTGATCGCGCCCGTCGATCCTGTTGCCGGTGAACTCGTTGCGCGTGAAGCCGTCTCGCTTGAGCGCGTAGCCTGCAAAGCGCTGGCGCAGGTTATCGCTCACAGGCAGGTTGAGCATGCCGCCCACGCGGCGCTGGCTGTAGTTGCCGAGCTCCAGCGACATGCTGCCTTCGCGGTTGGCGGTGGGCCGCTTGGTGTACAGGGCCAGCGCGCCGCCAGTGGTGTTGCGGCCGAACAGAGTGCCCTGCGGACCGCGCAGGACCTCGATGCGGTCCATGTCGTAGAGCTCGTTTTGCGGGTAGACAGCGATGGAGGCGCCATTGATCGCCAGTCCCACCCCGTTGTCGCCGCCCAGCGAGTTGTTGCCGATGCCCCGGATCGTAAAGCGGTCATTGCCGGTGAGCACCGCGTTGGGGATCGAAAACTGCAGGTCGGCCGCACCCGTGATCTTGGCGCGCTCCAGGCTGTCGGCGTTGAAGGCGCTGATGGCGATCGGCACCGACTGCGCCGCCTCGCTGCGCTTGCGTGCGGTGATGGTGACGCTCTCCAGCGAAGACTGCTCGGCGCTGTCGGCCGGAGCAGGCGCCTGCTGCGCCAGGCCATTCGCCGGAGCGGCGAGGACCGCCACGGCGGCGGCAACAAACGTGAGGCGCAGGCGCGCGGATGGGCGTTGGACGACGTGCTGCATGGGGGTCTCCAGTGGGGGGGATTCGTGTGGATCCCTGATCCGCCGTGCGCCTGGTGCAGGGGCACCCGGGCACTCTTGTACAAAGCGTCAATAAGGCTAGAGAAGGCCCGAAGCCCTGTCAATAGCTATTTGCCTGATCGTCAATAGCGGGCGGGGCACAGGCCGTCACGGCCCTCGATCCTGCGCACGCGGCACAGGATCGAGTCGGACAAACCCTCTGGACAGGAGAGAGTGCGTAATATACAAACCGTCAATAAGAGCGCGCGCCCCGGCGCAGCTCCGGGCGCCCCGTCGCGCCCCGAGACCGTCGCACCCTTCCTCGCCGTGACACCACCGCCTGACTTCCGGCCGTACGCCGAAGAGCTCCGCCAACGCTCCCGGACGTGGACGCAGTCGGCTGTCTTCGCCCGCCTGTGGCCAGACGGCGTGGCGGTGCACGCCCCGCAAGGCGTGCGCAGCTTCGCGCAGCTGCACCGGCGCGCCAACCAGCTGGTGCACGCCTTGCGCGCGGGCGGCCTCCAGCCTGGCGATGCGCTGGCGTTGCTGTGCCGCAACCGCGCCGAGTTCATCGAGGTGTTCCTGGCCGCGATGCGCTGCGGCTTGCGGCTCACGCCCATCAACACGCACCTCACGGCCGCGGAAGTGCGCTACATCGTGCAGGACTGCGGGGCGCGGGTGCTGGTGGTCGAGCAGGCGCTTGATGCGCCGGGCCTGGCTGGCGACAGCGTGAGAAGGCTGATCATCGACGGGTCGGGCGCGGACGACTTCGAGACCGTCTTGTCGGCGCAGCCCGACACCGAGTTGGCCTCTGCCGAGGCGGGCACGCTGATGCTCTACACCTCCGGAACCACCGGGCGGCCCAAGGGGGTCTTTCGGCGCGAACCGGAGGTGGTGGAGCCGCAGTACGCCGGCAGCTTTGCCGACTACCAGCCCGGTGACGTGGCCCTGTGCGCGGGCCCCGCATACCACTCCGCGCCGCTGCTGTTCGACCTGCGCTGGCCCCTGTCCTCGGGCGTTCCCATCGTGATGCTCGAGAAGTGGGATGCGCTGCAGGTGCTGCGCCTCATCGAGCGCCACCGTGTCACCCATGCCCACATGGTACCGACCATGTTCCAGCGCCTGCTCGCCCTGGAGCCTGCCGTGCGCGCGCGCCATGACCTGCGCAGCCTGCGCTTCCTGGTGCACGGCGCGGCACCGTGCTCGGTTTCCACCAAGCGGGCCATCATCGACTGGCTCGGCCCGGTGCTCACGGAGTACTACGCGGCCACGGAGGGCGGCCACGGCATCCACGTGGACTCGCAGCAATGGCTGCTCAAGCCCGGAACCGTCGGCCGGATGGACCCCTCGCTGGGCCACCGCATCCTCGACGAGCACGGGCACGACGTGCCCGTCGGCACGGTGGGCCGGATCTATTTCCAGGCCCCCGCCACCGGCCGCTTCGAGTACTTCGGTGACCCAGCCAAGACCGCCGCCGCCTACGCGGGAGACCGCTTCACGCTCGGCGACCTTGGCTACGTGGACGAGGAGGGCTTCCTCTTCCTGACCGGTCGCGCGGCCGAGTGCATCATTTCCGGCGGCGTGAACATCTATCCCCGCGAGGTGGACGAGGCGCTGATGCGCCATCCGGCCGTGCAGGACGTCTGCACGGTCGGCGCGCCCGATGACGAGTGGGGCGAGAAGGTCGTCGCGGTCGTGGTGCCGGCGGCCGGCCATGAGCCCGGACACCCGCTGGCCGAGGCGCTCAAGGCGCACGCCACGCAACACCTGGCCCGCTTCAAGTGCCCGCGGGAGATCGTGTTCGACACCGCCTTGCCGCACACGGGCAGCGGCAAGCTGCAGCGCAACCTGGTGCGCCAGCGCTTCTGGCAAGGCCGTGAGCGATCGATCTGAGGCGCCGCCCATGAACCCCGCAGGCGCCCTGGAACCGACCAGCCGGCCACGGGTCTGCGCGGGCCTGCACCATGTCGCGCTGCGCGTGCTGCAGCCCGACCGCGCCGCGCGGTTCTACACCTGCGGTGCGGGCTGCCAGACCTGGCCGGCCGGCCAGGAACTCGGACTGGACGCCGGCAGCGTGCCGCTGTGTACCCCGAACGCCGGACTTGTGCTCATGCCCGCGGGCACCGATGGCCCGCCCGAACGTCGGCCGGTCTCAGAGGCCGGGATCGCACACGTGTGCCTGCAGACGCCGGCCATCGCCGACGTGATCCAGCACCTGCTGGCCCAGGGCGCAACCTTGCACAGCGACCCCATCGACCTGGGCACCGGCTTCCTCTATTGCTATGCGCGCGACCCGGAGCACAACGTGATCGAGGTGGAGTGCGTGGCACCCGTATGGCCCGATCCGCGCCCCTGGCTGGCTCACGCCAACATCGTCACGCACGACCTGCGCCGGCTCAGCTCCTTCTACGGAGCCTGGCTCGGCGTCGACGCCGCGCGCAGCCCGCGTCTGCGCGACGACCCCCGGCTCGACGCCATCGCTGACCTCCCGGGCGTGCAGCTGCGGGCCGCCTGGCTGGACGTCGGAAACGCCCAGGTCGAGCTCATGCAGTACCTGGAGCCGACCACCACCGAACTCACGGGCCGGCGCACGGCCGGCGCGCCGGGCTTTGCACACCTGGCCTTCGAGGTGACCGAACTGGCGCAGGCCTGCGACCACCTCGAGGCCTGCGGGGGCCGATTGGAAGACGCGCCCCAGCCCGGTGCCTGGCAGGCATGGGCCCGAGACCCCGACGGCAACCGGTTGCTGCTGCTGGACCTGCGCCACCCCGACCACGCGGCATTGCGCATCCAGGCGCTGCCCGAGCCGCGCATCACCCAACGCTTCGCGGCCTCCCGCGCGGCCCTCCTCGCATTTGCATGACTGCCCAAGCCCCCTCCTCATGGCCCGCCCATGCGTCGTCCCTGGCGGGTCTCGTGACCCTCGTCACCGGTGCGGCCCGCGGCATCGGCCTGGCCACCGTCGCGCAACTGGCGCGCGCCGGGGCCAAGGTGGTGGCCTTCGACCTGAGCGGCTCACCCTGGTCCGAGCTTCGGTCGCTGGGCGCGACCGAGCTGCTGGAGGTGGAAGGCGACGTGGGCCATGGGTCCGACTGGGAACGCGCCATCTCCTCCACGCTCGAGCGCTTCGGTCGCCTGGACGTGCTCGTGAACAACGCCGGCATCTCCGGCGAAATCGGCCCGCTCGTGGACTGCCGCGACGACATGTTCGACGAGGTCATGCGCGTGAACGCGCGCGGGGTGTTCCTGGGCCTGAAGCACGGGGCGCGGGCCATGATGGGGCGAGGCGGCTCGATCGTGAACGTGTCCTCGGTCTCGGGCATCGGCGGGGGGCGCTACACCGTCGCGTACACGGCCAGCAAGCACGCGGTAGTGGGCATGACCAAGCTTGCGGCGGTGGAGCTCGCCAGCGCGGGCATCCGCGTCAACGCCGTTTGCCCGGCACCCACCTCCACGGAGATGGTCTTCTCGATGGAGCGCAGCGTCTCGCCCGCCGACCCCGAGGCCGTGCGCCGCGGCATGACGCGGATGATCCCCATGGGCCGCTACGCCGAGCCCACCGAGATCGCGCAGCTCATCGTCTTCCTGGCCAGCGACGCCGCGTCGTTCATGACGGGCACGGCCATTCCCATCGACGGCGGGCTCAAGGCCGGCTGAACGGAGCACGACCCATGGACCTCGGACTCAAGGGGCGACGCGCCCTCGTCACCGGCGGCAGCCGCGGCATCGGCCGCGCGATCGTGGAGGCTCTGGCCGCCGAGGGCGTGCACGTGGCGCTGTGCGCGCGCGGCCAGGCCGGCGTGGACGACGCGCTGGCAGCCGCACGGGCGCACGGCGTGCAGGCCTGCGGGCGCGCGGTGGACGTGCGCGAATCCGCCGAGGTGGCCGCGTGGTTCCAGGAAAGCGTCGCCACGCTCGGAGGCCTGGACATCGTCGTGAGCAACGTCTCCACCCGCCCAACCGCGCGGGGCGAGCCGATGTGGCGCGATGCCCTGGAGACCGATCTGCTGCACCATGTGCGCCTGGCCGAGCTGGCGCTGCCCGTCCTGCGCGCCGGCGGCCGTGACGCGAGCCTGCTCTTCGTGGCCTCCATCGCCTCGGTGCTCACGCAACTGCCGCCTACCGAGGAGGCCTACGGCCCGATGAAGGCAGCGCTGGTGAACTACGCCGGCCAGCTCGCCGTGCGCCAGGGGGCGGCGGGCATCCGCGTCAACGCGGTGTCGCCCGGCCCGATCCTGCACGAGGGCGGAGAGTGGGCGCGCATCCGCGCCGCCAAGCCGGCCCTCTTCGAGATGGCCAGCAAGCTCTCGGCGCTGGGCCGCCTGGGCACGCCCCAGGAGGTAGCCCGGGCGGTGGTCTTCCTGTGCAGCCCCGCGGCCAGCTACATCACGGGCGCGAACCTGCGCATCGACGGTGGCGCGATCAAGACGGCCAACTTCTGAGGCCGGGCGGCCCGCTGCCTCAGGCGCGGCTCGGGCGGCGCCTGGCCGGACGCCCGGGCGCCGCAGGCCGGAGCGCGGGCTGGGCATGCTCCCGCGCCAGCGCCTCCAGCCCGCCCATGAGCAGGCTCACGCACACGTGGGTGGCAAAGTCCACGTCGTTGCGCGAGGCGGGCAGGTGCTGCGCGGCCGCCTCGGTCATGGCCATGCCCATGTCCACCGCCGAGACCGCGACGTCGCGGGGCAGGCCGTAGGTCTTGACCACCTGGGCCACCATGAAGCGCAGCGCCTCCTCGCGCTTGCGCACGTTCTGCTCGGCCACCAGGCGCGCCACGGCAGGCTCGGCCCACAGGCGCTGCAGCAGCGCGCCGCGCTCCTTGACCTGCGCGACGTAGGTGCGCGTCGTGCGCAGGACGAGGTCGCGGAAGTCGGCGGCCGCGCGGGTCTGCGCCACCTGGCGCTCGCGCAGGACCTCCATCTCGCGCTCCAGAAGCGCACGCAGCAGGTCGTTGCGGTTGGGGAAGTAGTTGTAGATCAGCGCCTTGCTGATGCCGGCCTCGCGGCCGAGCCGTTCCATCGACAGCTCGGTCAGGCCCTCCTCGATGATGAGCCGGGCCGCGAAGTCCAGGATCTGGGCCGCCCGCTCCTGCGGCGCCAGGCGCCGGCGGCGAGGTGCCGGGGCCGCGGCACGGGCCTTCGACTGGGCGATGGGGGCAGGCATGAGGGGCGAGCGCTCGTATTGACCTCTCGTCGAATTATGCGGGCTGGCCGCAAACGCGGGTGCCCGGGAGTGCTGATCGATGAAGCTGTCCTTCAGCCCTGAGGAGCTGGCCTTCCGCGACGAGGTGCGCGCCTTCGTCGCGCGCCACTTCCCGCCGCACCAGCCCTTCACCCCCGGCACCGCCGACGAGGACCGCTGGGCCCGGGCCCTGCTCGAGCAAGGCTGGGCAGCCTACCAGTGGCCCGTCGAGTTCGGCGGCACGGGCTGGGACCTGACGCAGCGCTACATCTGGGAGCGCGAGACGGCGCTGGCCGGCGTGCCCGCACGCATGGGCGGCATGGGCATGTTCATGCTGGCGCCGGTGCTCTACACCTACGGCAGCGCGGAGCAGTGCCGCCGCTTCCTGCCCGGCATCCTGGACAACTCGGTCGAGTGGTGCCAGGGCTACTCCGAGCCCGAGGCCGGCTCGGACCTCGCCGCGCTGCGCACGCGGGCTGAGCTCCACGGCGACCACTACGTGGTCAACGGCCTCAAGACCTGGACCAGCTACGCCCACATCGCCGACTGGATGTTCTGCATCGTGCGCACGGAGAGCGCAGCGCGACGCCAGGACGGCATCAGCTTCCTCCTCATCGACATGCGCTCCCCGGGCGTGAGCGTGCAGCCCATCGTCACGCTCGACGGGCGCCACTCCACGCTCAACACCGTCACCCTCACCGACGTGCGCGTGCCGGTCGAGCAGCGGGTGGGGCAGGAGGGCCAGGGCTGGCGCTATGCCAAGGGCCTGCTCACCCACGAGCGCACGGGGCTGGCCTACGTGGCCGACTCCACACGCCGCCTGCGCCGGCTGCGCGAGACGGCGGCACGCACGGACACGGGCGCAGGCCGCCTCATCGACGACCCGCTGTTCGCGGCCAAGCTGGCCGAAGTGGAGATCGACCTCATCGCGCTGGAGATCACCGAGCTGCGCACGCTGGCCGAGACGGCCTCCGGCCAGGCGCCCGGCAACCAGTCTTCCATCCTGAAGCTGCAGGGCACGCTCGTGCTGCAGCGCCTGACGGAGCTCTTCGTCGAGTGCGTGGGGCCGCAGGCTCTGCCCTACGATTTCGACGAGCGCGGCCTGCGCGAGGAGATGAGCACCTACCTCATCGGGCGCTCGGCCAGCATCGCCGGAGGCACGAACGAGGTGCAGCGCGACATCATCGCGCGGCACGTGCTGGGGTTGTCGTGATGGGGGGGCTGCAAGCGGCTCGGCACCCCGACAATGCCCGCCCTTTCGAAACGACCCTGGAGTCGGGCTGGCTGTGCGGGCCCTGGCGACGGCCCACCAACAACTCCAGCCACGAGGCGGGCACCATCCACGACGACGCGACGGCCCAGGGCCTGGGCTTTCGCGGCGGCACGGTGGCCGGCTCCATCCACATGGAGCAGTTCGTGCCGCTCCTGCATCACGCCTTCGGGCCTGACTGGCAGCGCACCGGATCACTGTCGCTGTGGTTCCGCGAACCCTCCGCGGACGGCGAGGCGGTACGCGCGATGGTGCAGGCCGCCGGTGCGGGACAGCGCCAGGTACGCATGCTGCGCAGCGACGGCGCCGAGGTGCTGTCCGGGACGGCCACCGCGGGGCTCGACACCCATGGCGCGCTGCGCCAGCGGCTGGCAGCCATGCGGCCGGGGGAGGCCCCGCGCATGCTGGCGCGCCTGCGCGGCGGATTCCAGACCAGCGGGCTGCCCACACGGGTGCCGCGCGTGGACGTGGAGCAGCGCCTGCCCATCATCACGGAGCGCCTGCCCGCCTTCAGCCTGGAGGGCGACCAGGCCGAGCCGCCCCTGTCGGCTGCGGTGCACGCCCTGCGTGTGTTCGAGGAGCGGCTGCCGGTAGCACGCGGCGCCTTCGTGGGCCTCTTCGGCGGCATCGAATGGCAGTGGCTGCACGGCCCGATGCATGTCGAGCGTCCGTACGAGGTCAGCGGCCGCGTGCTGGCCGTCACCGACTCGCCGCGCAGCGAGATGCTGTGGACCGAGACCGTCGTGCGCGACCCGGCCCTCGGATGCGACGTCGCGCGGATGCTGATGCTGTCGCGGCTGCTCAAGCAGAGCTCCCCGTTGTGGAACCCCCAGGAAGACCCCCGATGAAGACCCTTCACGCATGGCTGCCCCTTGCTCAGCCCCTTGCGCGGCTGCTCGCCTGGCTGGTGCTGGCAGGAGCCGCGCTGGCAGCACGCGCTGCTCCCGTCGATGCGCCGGAGCTTGCCCGGCCGGGCCCGAAGGCGGTGGGCGTGATGGCAGTGAGCCTGGACATCGGCACCGCGCCCTCGCCCGAGGGCAAGGCAGCCGCCGAGAGGCGGCTCGAGGGGTGGCTGTGGTACCCCGCGGCGGGGGCGCCCGCGGCGCCTCGCGACTGGGCGCGCGAGATCCGCGCTCACGCCTGGCGCCCACTCCCGAGCCCCACCATGCAGGTGGCTGTCCCTTCGCTGGCTCAGGCCGATGCCTCGCCGTCGCCGGGCGGGCGACTGCCGGTGGTGCTGCTGTCGCACGGCCTGCTCAACTGGGCCGCCGGCCTGAACGACCTGGCCGAGCACCTGGCCTCGCGCGGCTACGCGGTGCTGGGCATCGAGCATGACGACGAGCGCGCGTCCAACCCGCTGGCCTCCGCGCTGCTGCTGCGGCCCGTGGATCAGGCCGGCGCCCTGGAGACGCTGCAGCGGCTCGACGCGACGCCCGGGCACGCCCTGCATGGCCGCCTGGCGCTGGACCGCGTGGCCGTGGTGGGCTACTCGATGGGCGGCTACGGCGCCCTGGTCAGTGCCGGTGCGCGCGTGGCCCCCGACGGCATGGCCTTCGGCTACGTGCCTGGCGGCGTGATGGCCCGCCACGCCCAGCCGATGCAAGGGGCCCAGGAGCGGCTGCGGGCCCGCATCGGTGCCGTGGTGGCGCTGGCACCTTGGGGCGGGCAGTCCTCGATCGGGGCCCTCAAGGCGCCGGGCCTGGCTGGCGTGCAGGCGCCCACCCTGGTCGTGGTGGGAGACCAGGACGACATCAGCGGCTACGCCGACGGGGTGCGCAGCCTGTGGGAACAGTTGCCGGCCAGGCGCTGGCTGCTGGTCTATGAGAACGCTCGCCACAACATCGCGCTGCAAGGGGCGCCCGCCGGGCTGCAGGCCAGCTTCGCGGGCTGGTCCAGCCTCGAGGAGCCGGTGTGGCGCCGGGATCGGCTGCTGCATCTCAACCGCCATTTCGTCACGGCTTTCCTCGACCTCGTGCTGCTGGGTCAGGCCGATCGGCTGCCCTACCTCAGCCCAGCCGTGCCGCGCTCCAACGACGGCGCCTGGCCTGAGCCCTTCGGCACGCCCGCCACCGGGCGCTATGCGGGAGCGCCCGCGGGGCCTATCACCCACTGGACGGGCTTTCAGCGGCGCTGGGCTGTGGGCATGCGGCTGGAGCACCAGGCGGCAGCCACCCGATCGCCGTGACCAGCCCGGATACCGGCCTCGTGACGCTGACCAACGGCAGGCTGCGCGTGGTCGTGCAGCCCGGACTGGGCGCGGGGCTCACGCAGATGGCAGTCTGGCACGACGGCCACTGGCAGCCCCTGATGCGGCCGCTCCAAGGGCGCGCCCGGGACCCCGAGCAGATGGCCTGCGGCGTGCTCATGCCCTGGAGCAACCGGCTCTACGGGGGAGGCTTTCGCTGGCGCGACCGCGCCGTGATCATCGAGCCGCTGCGGCCGGGCGACCGGATGCCGCTCCACGGCCACGCCTGGCTGGCGCCGTGGCAGGTCGTGGCGGATACCCCCGAGGAGCTGGTGCTGACGCACAGGTTCCAGTCACCGTCGGGCTTCGACTACGCCGGACAAGTGCGCTACCGGCTCGAAGACACGACCTTGCGCGTGGAGCTCAGCGTGGAGCACCGCGGCACGAGCCCGCTCCCCTACGGCCTGGGACTGCATCCCTGGTTCGTGCGCGATCTCGACACCGTGGTCGCCTTTCGCAGCACCGGCCGCTGGGAGCCCGATGCCGGGCAGGCACCCCGCCGGTTCCGGCAGTTGGACGGCCGACGGCCGCTGAGCTTCGACACGGCGAGGCCACTGCCGCCTGAGCTCATCGACCACGCGTACACCGGCTGGAACGGCACGGCCGAGATCCGCTGGCCCGCGCGCGGGCTCGCGCTGCGCATGCGTGCGAACGCCCCGGCCCCGTACCTCGTGGTCTACAGCCCGCCACCGCAGGCCTACCGCCCCGACTTTGTCTGCCTGGAGCCCGTGACTCACCTCAACGATGCGCACCGTGCCGCCGACCCCTTCGCGCAGGGGCTCGTGGAGCTCCTGCGCAACGAGCGCCTGCAGTGGGGGGTGACGCTGGAGGCGTTCGGGGTCTGACCCAAAAGGTAAAGTGCCGGCACTCAAGCCCCGCAGCGAGTACCTGGACTGCCCCCATGCACATCGATGAGCTGGCCACCCCCGCAGCGCTGATCGAAGACGCGCGCCTGGCGCGCAACATCGCGCGCATGCAGTCGCGCATGGACGAGCTCGGCGTGCGCTTTCGGCCCCATGTCAAGACGAGCAAGTGCGTCGAGGTGGCACGCCGGCAACTGGCCGCCGGGGCGCGGGGCATCACGGTGTCCACGCTCAAGGAAGCCGAGCAGTTCTTCCAGGCCGGCTTCGAGGACATCCTCTACGCCGTGTCGCTGGCGCCGCAGAAGGTGGCGCCGGCACTCGACCTGCGGCGCCGGGGCTGCGAGCTGCAGCTGGTGGTCGACTCGATGGCCGCGGCCCGGGCGCTCACCGAGCTGGCCCTGAAAGACCCGGTTCCCGAGCCGGTTCCCGTGCTGATCGAAGTCGATGTCGACGGCCACCGGGGCGGTGTCGCGCCCGGCTCGGCCCTCTTGCTGGACATCGGCCGGCACCTGCACGAGCAGGGGCTCGCGCTGCGGGGCGTGATGGCCCATGCCGGCAGCTCCTACGACCAGCGCACCCCCACGCAACTGCAAGACATTGCCGAGCAGGAGCGCGCGCAGGCGGTGCAGGCGGCCGGGCGCCTGCGCGAGGCGGGGCTGCCGTGCCCGGTGGTGAGCATCGGCTCGACGCCCACGGCCCTGTCGGCCGGGCAGCTGCCGGGCGTGACCGAGGTGCGCGCGGGCGTCTACGTGTTCTTCGACCTCGTGATGGCCGGGGTGGGCGTGTGCAGCGACGAGGACATCGCGCTGTCGGTGCTGACCACCGTCATCGGGCACCAGGTGGAGCGCGGCTGGGTGCTGGTGGACGCCGGCTGGATGGCCATGAGCCGGGACCGTGGCACGCAGGCGCAGCCCGTGGACCAGGGCTACGGCCTCGTGTGCGGGCTCGATGGCCGGCTGCTCGACGGCTTTCTGATGCACGCCGCCAACCAGGAGCACGGCATCGTCGCGCGGCGCGACGGCCAGGCGCCGATCGACATCGAGCAGCGCTTTCCGGTGGGATCGAAGCTGCGCGTACTGCCCAACCATGCCTGCGCCACGGGCGCGCAGCATGCGGACTACGCGTGGGTGGATGGGCCCGAGGTGCGGGCGCTCTGGCCGCGGTTTGGAGGTTGGTGATGAGCCGTGCCGTGCAAGCCATTTCGAGCGACGAACTGGCGCCGCCAGGGGGCCACTACAGCCACGCCGTGGTGGCCGGCGGCTTCGTGTTTGTCTCCGGCCAGCTGCCGATCGACGCGCAGGGCGCGAAGCTCGCCGACGCCAGCTTTGCCGTGCAGGCCGAGCAGGTCCTGGCCAACGTGGCCGCGGCGCTGCGCGCGGCGGGCAGCTCCCCGCAGCAGCTCGTGCAGGTGCGCGTCTACATCACCGACATCGCGCTGTGGCCCGAGTTCAACACGCTGTACGCAAGCTGGATCGGCACGCATCGTCCGGCGCGCGCGGTGGTGCCGGTGCCTCAGCTGCACTTCGGATTGAAGATCGAGATCGAGGCGGTTGCGCTGGCCTGAGCCCTTCCTGGGCGCCAGCAGTGCGACGATGAAGGCGTCGCACTTCGCCAATGCGGGGGTGACAAATCGAGGGGCTCTTCAGCTCATCGGTCTTCGATGCGTTCGATGGCGTCGAGCAGCCACGCGCCCAGGTAGTCCGCATGCGCCCGGTCACACAGCAGCCACAGGTGCTCGTCGTCGATACGCAGCAGGTGGGCTCCGACATCAACCAGCCGGGCCCGTGTCGCCTGGCCAGGGGCCCTGGGGATGGCGCTGGCATCAACCAGGCGAGCCAGCAAGCGGTCCATGCCCGGCCCACGGAATTCGATGGCGATCACCCCGGCGGTGCGATCCACTGCATAGCCCCGCGCCAATGCGCCAGGCTGCAGAGACTCCAACAACGCGCAGGCGACAGTTGCGTCCCGGGTCAGGGCCAGGCATTCCGTGGGCCGGCTCCAGAGCGCCCGCACGTCATGCCCCGTGAAGTGGCCTGCGCGGGGGAGTTCGTGAATCCCCGCTGCGCGCAGCGCGTCCGTCCAGTGCGCGTCTGGAGGCTCGAGCATGCGCAGACTGATCACATGCATCGGCCACAAGACACGCGCCTGCACCAGCGCATGAGCGCCAAGGCCGCCCGGCGCGTGAGCCGACAGCGCGGCCGCAAGCTGGCCGCGAACAGGGTCGAACGGCTGGAGCGGCTCAGAGGCCATGCAACCGCTCCCCTTCCTTGTCGAAGAACGGAGTCGCAACGACCTCGGCTTCGACGCCGGCCCCCATGTGCCACACGGTGATGTGATCGCCCAGCCTCTGCCGGCCACGCCGGAGCATGGCCAGAGCCACCGGATGACCCAGGATCGGGCTGTGGCAACTGCTGGTGATGTAGCCCTCCGCGGAGGCCGGCGGGCGTTGCGCACACACGTGAGCGCCCACTGGCAGCGGCGTGCGTCGGTCCAGCGGCAGGAGGCCTACCAGCTGCATGCGGGAGGGATCCAGCGCCGCCGGGCGCAACAACGACCTGCGCCCGACGAAGTTGGCCTTCTTGGCCGCCACACCCCGATCCATGCCCACATCGCCGGGCAAGGTGGTGCCATCGGTGTCGCCGCCTACGTGCAGGAAGCCCTTCTCGGTGCGCAGGATCATCAGCGCCTCCAGGCCATAGGGCGCCACACCCAGTGGCGTGCCGGCCGCCGTGAGCCGTTCCAGCAGCCCGTGCGCATACGGCGCCGGCAGGTTGATCTCGTAACCCAGCTCGCCGCTGAAACTCGCGCGCATGACCCTCATGCGCACGCCGCCCCAGCTCAGCTCACGCATCGTCATGTGCTTCATGGCCCCCGGGCTCAGCGAGGCGTCGAATCCGGCGGCCTGCAGCAGCTCCCAGGCCCTGGGGCCGCTGACGGTGACGTTGCCCCAGTCGGTCGTGACCGGGGTGACCACAACCTTGTGCCGCACGTACTCGCACTGCAGCCACTCCTCGAAGGCCAGGGCCATCCTGTCGGCGCCGCCTGAGGTGGTGTTGACCCAGAAGTGGTGGTCCGACAGCCGCGCGACGATGCCGTCATCCACGATGACACCGTTCTCGTTGAGCAGCAGCCCGTAGCGTGCGCTCCCGACGGCCAGCGTCGACATCGTACCGACGTACATGAGGTCCAGGAAGTCGGCGGCGTCCGGGCCGTAGACCTCGATCTTGCCCAGAGGGGACGCTTCGAACAGGCCAACCGCCGTGCGGACGTGCAGCGCCTCGCGCTGCGCGGCGCTCTGCAGCGTCTCACCGGTGCGCACATAGGCCGCCGGGCGAAGCCAGCCGGAGAATTCTTCGAACGACGCACCGTGTCTCGCGTGCCACTCGTGCCCCGGCATGCGCTTGAGCGGCTTCATGCGGGCGCCCGTGCGGCCAGCGGCCAAGGCCGCCAGGGTCACCGGCTTGAATGGGGGACGGAACTTCGTCGTGCCCACCTGCGCGGGCGTCCGGCCCGTATGGGCCCCCATCAGCACCAGCGCGTTCACGTTGCTGGTCTTGCCCTGATCGGTGGCCATGCCCATCGTGGTGTAGCGCTTCAGGTGCTCCACCGACCGGTAGTTCTCCCGCGCGGCCAGCGCCACGTCGTCCGCCGAGACGTCGTTCTGAAGGTCCACGAAGACCTTGCCGGGCATGCGGCCCAGCGCGCGAAGCGCGGCCTCTCCCGGGCGCAGGTCGGCGGGCACCCGGCCGATGCCGCCGACGGGTGCGTCGCAGAACCCGCGTGCGCCGACCTCTGCCGCATGGGCCAGTGCGGACGGAGGATCGAACGCACCGGCGCAGGCGCCGACCAGGTCGATGTCGGGGAGGGCCTGTTCCGGGACGAACATGGACGCCTCTTCGTGCCAACGCAGCCGGCCTCCAGCCATGGAGTGGAGATGCACGGCAGGTGTCCAGCCCCCGGCGCTGCCCACGCAGTCCGCCTGAAGCTGGTGGAGGTGGCGGCCATCGTGGGACGCAACCGTCACGCCTTGCACCGCCCGCCGGCCCTGCACCGCGACGATGGTGCAGCCGCGATGCACGGGCACGCCGGGAGGCTCGTCGCGACCGCAGGCCCAACGGTGGTCGACGATCGCCACCACGTTCACGCCAGCGGCCAGGAGTTCCCGCGCCGAGTCGTAGCCACTGTCGCAGGCGGTGGCGATCACGACGCGGCGCCCGCAGGCCACGCCGTGGAGTGCGGCATACCGCTGCACGGCCGAGGCGAGCATGACGCCTGGCCGGTCGTTGTCCGGGAACAGCATCGGGCGCTCGAACGCGCCGGTGGCCAGAATGATCCGGCGCGCACGGAGCTTCCACAGCCTCTGGCGCACCACACCGTGGACTTGCTCGACGGCCACTGCGAGCCGATGGTCGTACAGGCCCAGGACGGTGCAGCGCGTAAGCACCGTCACGCCGCTCTTGCGCAGCAACGCACGTTGCTCCTGCACGCCGGAGAAGGCTTCACCGGACGTGCCCAGCGCCCACCCGCCCAGATCCCGCGAACCCTCCACGAGCAGCACATCGGCCCCGGCTGCCGCCGCCGCCAGCGCGGCGGCCATGCCGGCGGCTCCACCGCCGACCACGAGCACGTCCACCTGGCGTGAAACCTCGTCGTAGCGATCGGTGTCGGGTCCGGCATCTGCCGGCGCTGCGTGACCCAGGCCCGCCGCAGCCCGGATGACAGGCTCGAACCAATGCCAGTTCGGCCACATGAACGTCTTGTAGTAGAAGCCCGCGGGAAGCAGTCCTGCCAGACGGTCATGGACCGCGGCGATGTCGAATCCGAGGCTGGGCCAGGCGTTTCCGGTCTGGGCCACCAGCCCTGGCTCGGCCTCGACTTCGGTGGCGCGGGTGTTGGGGGTGCGCCTGGAGCCGACGCCGATGTCCAGCAGCCCGGTGGGCTCTTCCACGCCGCAGCTGAAGACGCCGCGCGGGCGATGCAGCTTGAAGCTGCGCCCCACCAGGGTGATGCCGGAGGCCAGCAGCGCGGACGCCACCGTGTCGCCCTGCAGCGCGGCAATCTCGCGGCCGTTGAACTGGATGCTCATCGGTCGATCGCGGTCGATCCCGCGGCCAGCGGGAGCTGCGAGTCGATACCCGCTCATGGCAGGTCGCCCCCGGGCGCCGGATCGCTGATTCCATACACGGCTTCGACGGCGTGAGACACCGTGTCACGCCGAACGTTGAACCACTGCTCGCAACCAAAGGTGTGGCGCCAGCGCTCGGCGTGGGCTCCCTTGGGGTTCGCGCGAAAGTAGAGGTAGCGGCCCCAGGTGTCGTCGTCGCAGGTCAGGGGTGGGCGAGAGATCGCCGTCGTCCCGCCGCAGTGAAACTCGCTTTGCGGCCGCTCGCCACACCAGGGGCATCTCAGGAGCATCATGCTGCGCGCGCGTCCTTCAGTGCGCGATGCCGGCGGCACCGGCTTCGTCAATGAGCCGGCCGGTCAGGAAGCGCTCCAGTTGGAAGGGCTCGGCCAGTTCGTGCGGGCGCCCTGTGGCCAGCGCATGCGCCAGCGTCCAGCCGCCCACCGGGATGGCCTTGAATCCGCCCGTTCCCCAGCCGCAGTTGATGTACAGGCCCGGCACCGGGGTGGCCCCGATGATGGGGCTGGAGTCGTGCACCACGTCGACGATCCCGGCCCACTGCCGCAGCAGCCGCAGCCGCGCCAGCGAAGGCAGCATTTCGCAGGTGGCAGCCACCACGTGCTGCATCACGTCGAAGCTGCCCCGCTGGGCGTAGGACGGAAAGTGGTCCAGCGGCCCGCCGATCACCACCTCACCCTTGTCGCTCTGGCTCCAGTAGCCACCCAGGGCCGGCGTCATCGTCACGGTGTTCAGCACAGGCTTCACAGGCTCGGTGACCATGGCCTGCAGCGCGTAGCTCGTCACGGGCAACTGCAGGCCGGCCAGGGCAGCCAGCACGGATGAGTGCCCCGCCACAGCGAGCGCCACCTTGTCGGCGTGGATGTCGAATTCGCGGCCTAGATGGCGCACGCGGACCCCGTTGACCCCCCGGCCTGAATGACAGAAACCCGTCACCGGGCAGTTCTGGACGATGTCCACGCCAAGCGCAGACGCCGCACGCGCGTAACCCCAGGCCACCGCGTCGTGCCGCGCCGATCCGCCGCGCCGCTGGATGAAGCCCCCCAGGATCGGGTAGCGCGCTTCCGGCCCCATGTTCAGCCGGGGCTCCAGCTCCTGCACCTGGCGCGCATCCAGGAGCTCGGCATCGATCCCGTTGCACTGCATGGCGTTGGCCCAACGGCTCTGCGCATCCAGGTCGTGGCGCGAATGGGCCAGCGTCAGCACGCCGCGCTGGCTGAGCATGATGTTGAAGTTGAGCTCTTTGGACAGCCCCTCGTACAGGCGCAGCGAGAACTCGTAGAGCCGGGCGCTCTCCGGAAACAGGTAGTTGGAGCGGACGATGGTGGTGTTGCGGCCCGTGTTGCCGCCGCCTATCCAGCCGGCCTCCAGCACCGCGATGTTGGTCACGCCATGGACGCTGGCCAGGTAGTAGGCTGTGGCCAGACCGTGGCCGCCGCCGCCGACGATGATCGCGTCATAGCGCGGCCGGGGCTCGGCATCTCGCCACGCCGCAGCCCAGTCCTGGTGGCCGAGGCGGGATGCGGCCAGAAGGCTCCAGGCCGAGTAGTTCGTCCGTTCCATGCTTCGAGTGGATATTATATTATCCAGTTACCGCCTGAGAGCAAGGAGCTGTTCCATGAGTGCCGCCATCGATCTGGATGACATCCTGTCCGGCATCCAGCGCTGGATCGCGATAGAGAGCCCGACGGACATCCCGGACGCGATGGCGCGCATGGCCGCCCAGGCTCAGGCCGACTATGAAGCCTTCGGTGCCCGCGTGGAGCGCATCCCGGGACGCGATGGCTTTGGCGATCACCTGCTTGCCACCGACGACCGGCATTGTCCACCCGAGTCGGCCGACGGACCGGGCATTCTCGTGCTCAGCCACCTGGACACCGTGCACCCCATCGGCACGCTGGCGAAGGACAACCCCATGCGCATCGAAGGCGATCGCCTGTATGGGCCGGGCGCGGAGGACATGAAGGGCGGCACCTACCTGGCCCTGGCTGCGCTCAGGCAAATCGCCCGCGAAGGTCGCACGACGCGGCTGCCCATTCGGCACCTGATGGTGAGCGACGAGGAGATGGGCAGCACGACCTCGCGCGAGCACATCGAGCGCGAGGCCCGGCGCGCGAAGTACGTGCTGGTCACCGAGCCTGCTCGCTCAGGCGGAAAGATCGTGACCGCGCGCAAGGGCATTGCATCGTTCACCCTCACCGCGCAGGGTGCGCCGGCGCACGCCGGCGTGGAGCATCATCTGGGGCGGAGTGCCATCCGCGAGATCGCGCACCAGATCCTGGCCTTGGAGGCCATGACGGACTACGCACGCGAGCTCACCGTCAACGTCGGCCTGGTGCGCGGGGGGACCCGTTCCAACGTCGTCCCCGAATGGGCCTCGGTGGAGGTCGACGTGCGCATGCCCAACCCGGCCATCGGTGTAGAGATCGTGCAGCGCATCCGAGGTCTGCGACCCTGCACCCCCGACGTGCAACTCCGCATCGAAGGCGGCGTGAACCGCCCAGGCTACGAAAAGACGCCGGGGATTGCCGCGCTGTATGAGCACGCGAAGGTTCTCGCCGCCGAGATCGGCTTCGAACTCATCGACCTGAAGACCGGCGGCGGCAGCGACGGGAACTACACCGCCAACATCACCCCCACGCTGGACGGATTGGGCGTAGACGGCGATGGCGGGCACACCCACGAGGAGCGCCTCTACATCAGCTCTGTGATTCCCAGGATGAGGCTGCTGATGCGCCTGTTCGAGACCCTGGCCTGACCCAGGCAGGGGTCAGGTGCCGGCCCGCGAACCCCAGGCCCCCGGTCTCGAAGCACCGCTTCTCGACGCACGACGACGGGGTTTCCCGGCCGGGCGTCGAGGCTTCGAAGAAGCCATCGAGCACCGACCCTTCATCGATCGCCCAGCTAGAACTGAACCCGCGCCAGCACACCGACCGATCGCGGCGCGACTCGGGAGTCGGGCAAGCCGAAGATTCCCGGGAAGGTCACGCTGTTGGAGTCCGTGAGGTTCTTGCCTTCCAGGTAGACCTGCCAGGTGGGCATTTCCACCCCGATGCGGGCATTCAGGGTGTCGATGTTGTTGCTGGTGACGTTCACGCCTTGGTTGCGGACGATGAACTTCACGGGATCGGAGTGCTGGTAGTCCACCCGAACCATGCCGGGCAAGCCTGGTGCCCAGGTGAAGCGGTGGCTCAGCGACACCGCCGCCGTCTTCTGGGGCACGAAGTTCAGGGGATCGCCCTGGTTGCGCTCCGCAGTCTTCACGTCGTAGACCAGATCCGAGTAGCCCAGCGACACATCGAGCGTCGTGGACTTGGTCAGTGCTGCAGACAGCACGATGTCCAGACCCGGTCCCGAGGCCTTGCCGGAGTTGACCGTGAGCGCCTGACACGTGGCGGGCGTGCAGCCAGGCGCCAGGTCCTGCGCCTGCACGTTGCTGTACTTGCTGTGGTAGGCGGCCACCTCGTACTGCAAGACGTCGCCGAGCAAGGATCCTCGATTGCCAATCTCGAGGCTGACGATGTCCTCGGGGCCGTAGTTGCGCGGCGTGGCCGTGGAGTTGAAGCCACCACCACGGAAGCCTTTGGAGGCGGTTGCATAGAGGGCGCCCTTGGGCGAGTAGCGCCACAGCATGTTCAAGCGGGGCGTCGTGGCGCTGAACTCGGCACGGTCGTCAAAGCGGGTGGCCGGCGTGCCCGGAGGTGCAAAGCCAGAGGGCAGCTTGGTGCCGACGTTTTCTGCCTTCTCCTTGAACGAGCGCAGGCCGCCGGTGAGCGACAACTGTGGTGACAGGGCGTAGGTCAGTTCACCAAAGAGGGCCGTCTGGGTGACGTTGGTAGGGCCAGTGCCATCGAAGCCGCCCTGCAACCGGAACGTGGAATCGGTCCACACGTCCGAGGTGACGGAGTGCGTGTCGGTCTTGCGGTAATAGGCCCCCGCGGTCCAGGTCAGGGGCCCCTTGCCATCCGACTCCAGGCGAAGCTCCTGGGTCGTGATCTTCTGCGACATGTCTTGCCGGTAGGCGCCGCCGGAGGTGGGCTTGGGCATGATCAGCGGCCGGAAGGGCGCGCCAGCGTAGACGGCCGTCAGCTCAGCGGTGGTGTCGATCCTGCGATCGAGGTAGCCCGTGGAGCTCACCAGTCGCACGCTGCCCAGGTCGACATTCGCCACCAGGTTGAACAGGTCGGTCTTGTCCCGGGTCGGCGACGCGATGTACGAAGCGATGGTGCGGTCGGATTTCGAGCCTGAACTGTTCTTGGTATCGGTCTCGGTGTGGAAGAACATCGCCGTCACCTCGACGTTCGCGCTCGGCTTCACCAGCAACTTGGCGCGCATGAAGTCGCGCTTGGCGCTGTTGATGTCCTTGGCCCCGCTCGCGCTGTTGTCCACCCATCCCGGCAGTTCTTCATAGCCAGCCACGAGGCGCAGGCCCGCGACCCCCGTCGACAAGGGCACGTTCACCACGCCGTTGGCACGCCAGCCCGTCTGGCCGCCCGTCAGTTGACCGAAGCCCGCTTCAACGCTGCCCTCGAACTTGTCCAGCCGCGGCGCCCGCGTGATGAAGCGGATGGTGCCTCCCATCGAACCATCGCCGTACAGCGTGCCTTGCGGCCCCCGCAACACTTCGATGCGGGCCATGTCGAACAGAGGAACGTCCAGCGAGCGCTGCGCGTCGGGCATGTTCAGCGAGATCTCGTCGAGGTAGGTGCCCACCAGCGCGGCACCGTAGCCCACGCCTTGCGACAGGCCGCGCAGCTGGATGCGGCTGGCGCCCGGCGCGTTCTGGTTGATGAACAGCGAAGGCACCACCGATTGCATCTGCTGGATGTCGGTGACGCCACGGTCGGCGATCTCTTTGGCACCAATGGCGGTGATCGAGTACGGCACATCGATCACCAGCTGCGTGCGCTTGGAAGCAGTGACCTCGACCCTCTGGGGCTCCTGCACCTGCGCGCAGACGGTTGAAGCAAGCGCCAGAAGGGCGATGGCGGCCGCAACAGGAGTGGGGCGGTCAAGGGCGGGGGATAGCTTCATCTTTCGCTCCGGGGATGAGGGTGGACGCTGTGCGAAGGCTGGATACAATAATATCCAATGTAGGGTGCCTTACGTCAACTCGAAGCATGGATTGCTAGGGAAAGCCCTCCCAAAGCGGGTCGTGGCGCCTACCCGTTGGACGTTTTAGTGCCCATCTTTTCGTCTTGATGACACCGCCCTTCCCCTTCAGGCCAGCGCGCCGAACCGGCGAGATGCGCCCGTCCATGATCCGGGAGCTGATGAAGCTGGCGGGGCGCCCCGGACTGGTTTCCCTGGGCGGCGGCATGCCTTCGGTGGAGAGCTTTCCCACCCGTGCCGTCGAGGAAGCCTGCATCCGTGCACTGCGCACATCCAGCAGCACGGCGCTTCAGTACGGGACCACGGAAGGCCTGCCCATGCTGCGCGAGCACATCGCCCGGCGACTGGCGACGAGGGGATGGGCTGTCGATCCGACACGGGTGCTCATCACCAGCGGCAGCCAGCAAGGACTGGATCTGGTCGGAAAGGTCCTGCTTGAATACGGCGCCCGAGTGGCCGTCGAGGCGCCGACCTACCTCGGCGCCTTGCAAGCGTTCGCGCCTTACGAGGCGCTCAGCACCGCCGTGCCCTGCGACGGCGACGGACCGCTGCCAGGCGAGTTGCCGGACGACCCAGGCCTTCGGGCGCTCTACCTGATTCCGAACTTCCAGAACCCGACCGGACGGTGCATCCCCGAGGCTCGCCGCGCCACGCTCGCAGCCGCAGCGAGCGGCCTTGCGCTACCGCTCATCGAGGATGATCCTTACGGCGACCTCTGGTTTGACGAGGCGCCGCCGCCTCCACTGGCCTCGTACTGGCCGGAAGGGACGGTCTACCTCGGTTCGCTTTCCAAGGTGCTGGCGCCGGGTCTTCGCCTGGGCTTTCTCGTGGCGCCGCCCTCGCTGTACCCGCTGCTGGTTCAGGCCAAGCAAGCGGCCGACCTGCACAGCAGCACGTTCGTCCAGACCGTCGTGCTGGAGATGCTGCGTGCCGACATGCTCGAGGAGCATCTGCAAGCCGTGCGCGCACGTTATCGGCAGGGCCGCGATGCGATGGAGAGCGCCTTGCGCGAGCACCTGAGCGGCCATGCGAGCTGGTCGACCCCGGCAGGCGGCATGTTCTTCTGGGTGCAGGCGCACACGGGGGTGGACACCGCGCGACTGCTGCCTGCCGCCGTGGAGCGCGGCGTCAGCTTCGTCCCGGGGAGCGCCTTTCACTGCGCGCCCGGGGGCGAAGACTCGCTGCGCCTGTCGTTCGTCACGGAAACCGCCGAGCGCATCGAACAGGGCGTCGCCACGCTGGCCGGCTTGCTGAGAAGCGCAAGCCCGAACTAGAGGACCCAGGCCCAGTAGATGCGCCGCTCGGGCGTCAAGCCGACCAGCAGGTGATCGATGCGATCGGCATGGCGAATGCGATAGCGGTGCAGGTTGAAGGCGGCCTCGCCGTGGGTTTCGACAAGTTCGAAGGAAAGTGGCTCGACACCGGTGTGCAGGTTGATGACGTTGCGCACCGCACTGCCGTGCTCCGCTACGCGCAGCAGTTCATCGGCGAAGCAGGTGTGATCCAGGCTCTCGCCGGGCTTGCGGAGCAATTGGGACCGGATCATCGCCGTCAACCCGGGGTCGTCATCTTCGCGCACCGGCAGCGACAAAGGGGTGGAGCCCGGGGCGAATCCTTCCAGCGCCAGCTGCGCCAGGTAGCGGATGGCTCGCGTGTTGCCGGGCGCCAGGTTGCACATGGCGATGACGCCGCACTCCTGTCGCGGGTGGATGAGGGCCATGGCCGTCCAGCCATCGAAGTGGCCCGCATGGTGTGCGATGAAGTCCCCGCGCAGCCGCTCCAGGAACCATCCGCATCCATAGTGCGAGGTGCGGCCGGTGGCCAGGCGGGCCCCGGTGAACATCAGGTCCAGGTGCGCCGCATCCAGCAGCCGGTGGTCCAGCAGGCCCTCGAGCCAGGACAGGGCACCTGCCGCCGTGAACGACACGTCGCCATCGCCGATGACTTCACGCTGCCAGCTGGCGTGGTCGCGCATGACCGGCTTCGGTGCATGACGATTGGCGTCGCGAGCCCACTGCGGGCTGCTCACGGCTGCGCCCGTGCACCCCATGCGCGCAAAGAGCGACTGGACCGATTGGGCATAGGGCTGACCGGACAGCTGCGCAACCAGGAAGCCGCTCAGGATGTAGTTCGTGTTGGTGTAGATCCAGCCCTGCGATGCGCCGAAGGCCGGCACCATCGCGCCATAGGTGGCCATGAAGGTGCGCCGATCTTCGGGCACCACCTCATCTCCCGTGTAGGCCAGGTATTCAGGCAGCCCACTGGTGTGCCGCAGCAGCGAGGCGACGCTGCGCCCCGCCCAGGCAGCAGGCAAGTCACGCAGATACCGTTCGACGGGCGCAGACAGGTCGACCAGCCCGCGTTGCGACAGGTCCAGCACGGCGGCAGCCGTGACATGCTTGCCCAAGGACGCCACGGAGAACCACGTCTCCTCACTGACGCGATTGCCAGAACCTGCTTCGGCCTCGCCATGCAACAGCATGGCTCGGCGTCCCGGCGCGGCCATGGCGATGGCCAGCCCCGGTATGTCGAACCTGGTCGCGGCAACCCGCAGGCCCGTGGCAAGGTCGCCAGGAACTTCGACGGAATGCCGCATCGGTGCCCTCACAAAATGGATAGTTTCATATCCACTCTAGCAGGAAGCCCCAGGGACCGCGGGCGGCATCACCCAGCATCGCTACACTCGTTGAGAAGATCTTCGAGCGTGGAGACAACAAGGACATGCCCAAGCCGCCCGCCCCCAAACCTGCGCGCGCCAGGAAGCCTGGCCCCATCGATCAAGGCGACAGCTCCCCTTCAGACAACGCCCCTTCGGAGACTGCGCAGCGCGACGCCGCAGATGCCGGCGACCCCTCGGCGGGAGTCGGCGCACGCCTGCGCTACCTGCGCGACATGCATGGCCTGTCCCAGCGCGAGCTCGCGCGTCGCGCCGGCTTGACGCATGGCACGATCGGCAGCATCGAGCGCGACGCCATCTCGCCTTCCGTCGGCTCGTTGCGCAAGATCCTCGACAGTTTCCCGATGACCCTGTCCGAGTTCTTCGCACTCAATCCAGACAGCGAGACGCAGGTCTTCTTCACCCACGGCGAGCTGATGGAAGTCGGCGGCGGGGGCATCTCGCTGCGCCAGGTGGGCCAGAACCTCAGGAACCGCCCCTTGCAGGTTCTCCTGGAGCGCTATGCCCCGGGCGCCGAAACGGCCAAGGCCCCCTACAGCCACATCGGAGACGAAGGCGGGGTGGTGATCCAGGGACAGGTGGAAGTCACCGTCGGAGGGTCCACGCGCGTGCTCGGGCCTGGTGACGGCTATCTTTTCTCCAGTCGCCTGCCGCACAAGTTCCGCAATGTCGGCACGAGCGAGGCAGTCGTGGTCAGCGCCAACACACCTCCGGTCTGAGCCTGGCCAAGCCGGCGGCCCGGGCCGCCGGCACCTGCCGTCGCCCCTCTTGCGCGCACCAGAGTGGATGAAATAATATCCACTCATGCATCGCCTTCGCAAGCCCTATCTGGTCTTCCTGGGCGACGTCGCGCTTCGCTCCGACGCCAAGACAGGATTCGGACTGCGCGATTGGTGTCGCGACGATGTGATGGGCGAGTGTGCGCTGGCCACGGCCCAGGTGAGCCTGGAGTTGCCCAAGATGACGCCGGCCGAAGCGGCGGCCGCGGGCGCCGGGTCGATCGTCATCGGGGTGGCGCCGGTAGGCGGCCAACTCCCGCCCGGATGGATCCCCACGCTGGTGGCTGCGCTGGAAGCTGGCCTGGATGTGGTGAGCGGCATGCACACCCGGCTGGAGCGCTACCGGGAGCTGGTGGAGGCGGCGCGGGCAAGCGGCGCACAACTCCTCAACATCCGCCACTGCGACCGTGATTGGGCCGTTGGAACAGGAATCCGCCGGCCAGGTCGTCGCCTGCTGACCGTCGGCACCGACTGCGCCCTGGGAAAAAAGTACACCGCCTTGGCCATCACCCGCGCCCTGAAGGCGCGCGGCGTCAAGGCCACGTTTCGTGCCACCGGGCAGACCGGGATCCTGATCGCCGGGCAGGGCGTGGCCATCGACGCGGTGGTATCGGACTTTGTGGCCGGCGCGGCAGAGTCCCTGTCGCCGGCCAACGATGCCGACCACTGGGACGTGATCGAAGGCCAGGGTGCCTTGTTCCATCCGGCCTACGCCGGCGTCACCCTGGGCTTGCTGCATGGCTCACAGCCTGATGCGATCGTGCTGTGCCACGACCCCTCGCGCGAGACGATCGAGGATCACCCGCACATCCGGTTGCCCACGCTGCATGAAGCCATTCGACGCTACATCGAGGCAGGCAGCCTGACCAACCCCGCCATCCGGTGTGTCGGCGTGGCGATCAACTCCTCGACACTGTCGGATGCGTACTGGACGCGGTACCGGGATCGAACACGGGCGGATCTGCAGCTTCCCGTCTGCGACCCGTTGCGTGGTGGGGTCGAACCCATCGTCGAGGCGCTGATGGCATGACGCTGCGGCTGCGCATCAGCGAGGAGCGCTGGCCTCTGCAGGAGCCGTTCGAGATCGCGGGGCAGGTGATGATCGAGCTGCCGCTGCTCCTGGTGGAGCTGACCGATCGCGACGGAGTTGTCGGCCGCGGTGAGGCGGCCGGCGTGGACTACGACGGTGAGACGCCGGGCTCGATGCGCAGGCAGATCGAATCCGTGGCCTCGCAACTGCACGCCGCCACGACTTCAGCGGACCTTGCGGCGCTGCTGCCGCGAGGTGGTGCCCGAAACGCCCTGGACTGCGCGTGGTGGGACCTGCAGGCCAAGCGCTCCGGCGTACCGGCCTGGATCAGCGCCGGCCTGCAGCCGATGCGTCCACTGTTGACCGCCTGCACCATCGGCCTGGGCAGCCTGTGCGACATCCGACGCCGCGCCCGAAGCCTGTCTTCGGTTCCACTCATCAAGGTCAAGGTCGACGGTTCCCGCCATGTGGATTGGATCCGCGTGGTCCGCGAGGAAGCTCCACTGGCCCGACTGGTGATCGATGCCAACCAGTCGTGGACGCGAGCGCTGATCGAGGACCTCATGCCCGAGTTGCTTGCGCTAGGCGTCGAGTTCATCGAACAGCCCGTCATGCGAGGCCAGGATGACGCGCTCGATGGACTGCGCTCCCCGATTCCCATCGTCGCCGACGAATCCTGCACCGACCGCGACTCGCTGCAGGGCCTGCTGAACCGCTACCAGGGTGTCAACATCAAGCTCGACAAGTGCGGCGGGCTGACTGAAGCCCTGGCATTGGCGCGCGGCGCTCAAGCCCTGGGCCTGGACGTCATGGTGGGCAACATGTGCGGCACTTCGCTCGGCATGGCCCCCGCGTTCCTGGTGGCGCAACTGGCCCGCTGGGTCGATCTGGATGGGCCGTTGCTCCAGAAGGAGGACCGGCCTGACGCGATGCGCTATGTCCAGGGCACCGTGGAACAGCCCAGCCCGACTCTCTGGGGCTGATCGGCCGACCGATTCCCTTTCACATCCTTCGAGTACCCCACATGGCCCCAACCACACGGAATGCCCCGTCGCGCGAGATGGCGCTGAACGCCCTTCGGGTCGACTTCCACTCCGAGATCCGCCAGCGCGACTATCGGCTGATGATCTCGATCCCCGGCGGGCCGGCTCCGACCAACGGCTACCCGGTCGTCTACCTGATCGACGGCAACCTGCACTTCGGCATTGCGGTGGACACCATGCGCATCCAGGCGTGCTGGCCTGACACGCGCGATGCCGTCATCGTCGGCATCGGCTACCAGACCGACCGGCTGGCCGATGCGCTGAGCCTGCGCATGGACGACCTCACCACGCCGCTGCAAGAGCCCTTGGCCAGCACCCCGTGGTTTCGCAAGATGCCGCCCCCGCCCACTGGATGGGGCAAGATGGATGACTACCTGCGCATGGTCGACGAGGAGATCAAGCCTCGCGTGGCTGAGGTCGTGAGCGTCGACGCCGCCGACCAGACGCTGATGGGCCACTCTCTGGGCGGGCTGACGACCCTGCACGCCCTCTTCCGCCGAACGGCATCGTTCCAGCACTTCGTGGCCATCGCCCCGTCGATCTGGTTCAACGACCGCGAGGTGCTGGATCATGAGGCCGGCTTCGTCCAGCGCGTGCGCGCAGGCGAGGCGCGTGCGCGCGCGCTCATCTCCGTGGGCGAGCTGGAGTCCACCTTGCGCTACCCATCGGTGGCTGCAGACAAGCTCCCCGCAGGCAAGGACGACTTCCAGCAGATGGTCGACTACTGCCGCATGGTGCCCAACACCCAGGAACTCGGCGAGCGGCTCGCGGCCGAGCAGCGTCCCGGCTTCACGGTGCAGACCGTGGTGCACATGGGTGATGACCACAACATGGTGCCTCCTGCGGGCATCGCCCGCGGCATCCGCTTCGCGCTGCGCAACGGGTAACCCGGATGTCCGCCACCCCCGCTCATGACGCACTGGTGGCGCACCACCGGCAGCTTCACAGCCTGGAGCATGTGCAGGCCATCCTCACCTGGGACAGGCTGACCCAGATGCCGACGGCGTCCGCACCGGCACGGGCCCAGGACGATACGCAACGGGTTGCGAACTGAGCGACTCTGCACTTCAGCAGCACTTGGAGAGTTGCCATGGCAGCCCGCACTGAGACGACGCCTTCCCCTGCCAAGGCCTCTGTGGCCAGCTGGTTGAGTCTGGCGGTGCTGCTGATCGCCACGCTCTATACCTACGCCGACCGGCAGATCTTCGCGTTGCAGGCCGAGCCGCTGCGCAAGGCGTTGGAGCTGAGCGACCTGCAGTTCGGATTGCTGCAGGGCCTGGGCCACGCGATCCTTGCGGCCATCGTCGGCTACCCCATCGCCTGGCTGTCGGACCGCTTTGATCGCCGAGTCGTGCTGGCAGGATGCCTGGCCGTGTGGAGCGCCACCGTCATGGCCAGTGGGTTTGCCGGGAGCTTCCTGCAGCTGTTCCTGGCCACGTCGCTGGTGGGTGCCGCCGAGGCGGGGATGCTGCCCATCCTGTACGCCCTGGTGCCCGAGCTGTTCTCCGGCAAGCAACGGCAATATGCCAATTCTGCGCTGGTCGTCGCAGGGCGGCTGCTGGTGGGGCTGGTCATTGCAGCCTGCGGCTGGCTCATCTTCGCGATCGACCAGTGGCGCCCCGCCATGCCCGAGGCCTTGCGCAGCATGGAAACCTGGCGTGTGGCCTTCCTGCTGACAGGTGCCACAGGGCTGATCTTCGTTCCCGCCGTGTTGCTGGTGAGGATGAGCGCGGATCGCCCCTCGGTCGCACGTGCGGCAGATGCCGCGACGAACGCGCCGGTCTGGCCGTTCCTGAGCGGGCAGGTTGCGACCTTCGCGAGCTTCATGATCAGCGTGGGGCTGCTGGTGTTCGGCTTCGGTGCGACCGGTGCATTCATTCCGGTCATCGCCACGCGCCAGATGGGCATGTCGCCCGTTGAGCTGGGCAATGCGATGGGCCTGGCCACCTTTGCCGCGGCGGCCGTGGGGCTGGCGGTGGCGAACGCCGGGCTTGGCCCCTTGTCAAGGCGCTACGGGCCGTTGCTGCCGGTGCGGGTGCTGACCGTTGCCGCACTGGGAAGCGGGATCTTTGCGGCAGCCTTGCCCTTGGCCCGAAATCCCGTGGAGCTCTTCGTCATCATGGGCCTGCACCAATGCCTGCTCATGGCGGGGACCATGCTCTTCCCGACCGCCTTGCAGGAAATGACGCCTGCACCGCTGCGGGCCCGTCTGATTGCACTGGTGATCATGTTCAACATCGTCCTGGCGTCCCTGAGCCCCGTTGTGGTGGGCGCCCTGTCCGACGCGCTCAAGCCGAGACCGCAGGGCCTGATGTTCGCCATGTCATGCACCTCTGCCGCAGCGCTGCTCCTGTCGGCGCTGAGCATGTGGCTGTGCGGCCGCCGATACCTGGGCACCGTGCAGGCAGCGCGTGCCGCCGAGATCGCCTGAGGCCGGCTGGCGCGGCAGGGTTGCCACTTGGCCTACAAGGCCCTGGCGGTTCGATGGATGCTGCTGGCCTACAACCGCAACAACCGCGTGGGCGGCGGTTGCCAGGACGAGGACACGGGGCTCACGCCCTTCGGCCGTGATGTCGTGCGCGAGATGGAGCGACTGGACACGCTCGTGACGGTGCAGCGCCGCGCCGGCGGGTCCGACGAGGCCAGAGCCCGCCAGGTCTGGCTGAGCCAGGAGAGCCTGGCCGAGATGTGCGGCATGAGCCGCATCAGTGCCGCCCGAGCCCTTCGGCGCCCGGCCCATCTCGGATGGGTGCGCACGCATGCGCGCTTCGTGGAGGTTGTCGACCTGGCCGGGCTGGGGGCCCTGTGAACCAGGCAGCGGCTGCGACCAGGCTCAGGGCTCGAGCGGCAGCGCCGCCGTGCACTTGACCTCGTCCAGGCAAATGCTGGAACGCACCGCGTTCACGCCCGGCAGCAGGGCCAGCGTCTTGAGCAGGAAGTCCGACAGCGCCTTCAGGTCTCGCTCGACGACCTTCAGCACATAGTCGAAGTCGCCCGTGACGGCATAGCACTCCTGCACCTGCGACATGCCGGCGATCCGCTGGCGGAACTTGGGCACCTCGCGGATGTGGCCACGCTCCATCGTCACGTTCACGTAGGCCATCACGCTCAGGCCCAGCCGCGCCGCGTCCAGCCGTGCCTCGTAGCCACGGATCAGGCCGCGCTCCTCGAGCCGGCGATGACGGCGGTGGCACTGGGCAGGCGACAGGCCCACGGCCTCGGCGAGCTCGAGGTTGGACACGCGCCCGCTGTGCTGCAGATGCGCGAGGATGCGGCGGTCGGTGGCGTCGAGGTCGCTGCTGTACAAGATTCTTTCTCCATGTCCTGGGTAGCGTGAGAGACGATATCTCAGCATCGGGCAGATACCCGGCCGAAATGAAAGCCCATTTCGCAGATACGCGCCTAAAGTTTGCTCTGTCTTGCTCCAAAACCGGACACACCATGACCGACCAGTACGACAACCCGATGGGCTTGTGCGGCTTCGAGTTCGTCGAGTTCGCCGCACCCACGCCAGGCCTGATCGAGCCGCTGTTCGAAAAGATGGGCTTCACGCTCGTGGCCCGTCACCGCTCGAAGGACGTGGTGCTGTACCGCCAGGGCGCCATCAACTTCATCGTCAACCGGGAGAAGCACAGCCAGGCCTGGTACTTCGCCGCCGAGCACGGGCCCAGCGCCTGCGCGATGGCTTTTCGCGTGCGCGACTCGCACAAGGCCTACCAGCGTGCGCTCGAACTCGGTGCCCAGCCCATCGAGCTGCCCACTGGCGTGATGGAGCTGCGCCTGCCGGCCATCAAGGGCATCGGTGGTGCGCCGCTGTACCTGATCGACCGCTTCGAGGACGGCAAGAGCATCTACGACATCGACTTCGAGTGGCTGCCCGGCGTGCCGAGGCATCCCGCAGGCCACGGCTTCAGCGTCATCGACCACCTCACGCACAACGTCTACAAGGGCCGGATGGCCTTCTGGGGCGGCTTCTACGAGCGCATCTTCAACTTCCGCGAGATCCGCTACTTCGACATCCGGGGCGAGTACACCGGCCTGACCAGCCGCGCGATGACCGCGCCGGACGAGCTGATCC
>CAILKA010000096.1 GCA_903834645.1 uncultured beta proteobacterium | reverse complement strand
GTCTCCACCATCAACGGTGACTCCAACGTGCCCTTCTACAAGGAGCTCGGCAACCAGGGCCTGAAGGCGACCGACGTGCCGGTGGTGGCCTTCTCGGTGGGCGAGGAGGAGCTGCGCGGCGTGGACACCAAGCCGCTGGTGGGCCACCTGGCGGCGTGGAACTACTTCATGTCCATCAAGAACCCGTCCAACGACGAGTTCACGAAGAAGTGGGCCGCCTACGCCAAGGCCAAGAACATCGCCGGCCACAAGGACAAGCCGCTGACCAACGATCCGATGGAGGCCACCTACATCGGCATCTACATGTGGAAGCAGGCGGTGGAGAAGGCCAAGAGCACCGACACCGACAAGGTGATCGCGGCGATGGCGGGTCAGACGTTCAAGGCCCCGAGCGGCATCACCTCGAAGATGGACGAGAAGAACCACCACCTGCACAAGAGCGTGTTCATCGGCGAGGTCAAGGCCGACGGGCAGTTCAACGTGGTGTGGAAGACCCCCGGCCCGGTGCAGGCCAAGCCGTGGAGCCCGTACATCCCCGAGAACAAGGGCAAGAAGGACGAGCCCGAGAAGAAGTGACGCACGGATGACGTTTCTCGGGCGCTGCCGTGCCTGGCTCGGCAGCGGACTCCTCTGCGCTGGCCTGCTGCTGTCGGGGTGGGCGCACGCGCTCACCCCGGAGCAGGCTGCTCGCATGGCCGCGGGCGACAGCGAGGCGCGCCTGGCCGCGCTTGCCCAGGCGCTGGCGCAGCCCGACCCTGCGCTGGCCGCCTTCCTCCAGGCACTGCTGGACGACCAGGTGAAGGTGGCGCCCGGGCGCGCCTTCGTGGTGCGCGATGGGCAGGCCGTGCTGGCCGGCAGCGACCAGCCGGCTGCGCTGCCGGAAGGGGCCGAGGACGTCGTCAACAACAACCGCATGCGGCGCGAGATCGAGTCGGCGCTGGCATCGCTGAGGCTCTTCTCTCCAGACCGTGCCGCACGCGCCAAGGCCGTGGCGGAACTGCGTGAGCAGGTCGATGCGAGCCGGCTGCCGCTGCTGCAGCGCGCCCTGCAGGCCGAGGCGGACGCTGCGCTGAGGGCCCAGCTCGAGGCGCTCGTGGCGGCGGCGCAGCTCACGGCCGAGGATCCTGCGCAGCGCCTGCAGGCCGCGCAGCGGCTGGCTTCCGTTGCGGACCCTTCGACGCGCTCGGTGCTGCTGGAGCGCCTGGCAGCCGAGGCCGATCCTTCGGTGAAGGCCGCGCTGCAGCAATCGCTCGCTGCGGTGCAGGAACGCCTGGCCTGGGGCGAGCGACTGGGCGTGCTCTTTGCCGGCATCAGCCTGGGCTCGATCCTGATGCTCGCCGCGCTCGGCCTGGCCATCACCTACGGGCTCATGGGCGTGATCAACATGGCCCATGGCGAGCTGATCATGATCGGGGCCTATGCCACCTACCTGGTGCAGCGCGCCTTCCAGGCCTGGGCGCCGGGCTGGTTCGAGGCCTACGTGCTCGTGGCCATACCGGTGTCGTTCACGGTTTCTGCGCTCGTGGGTGCGGTGCTCGAGCGCAGCGTGATCCGCTGGCTCTACGGCCGGCCCCTGGAGACGCTGCTGGCCACCTGGGGTATCAGCCTCATGCTGATGCAGGCGGTGCGCTCGCTCTTTGGCGCGCAGAACGTGGCGGTGGAAAACCCGAAGTGGCTCTCAGGTGGCCTGGAGGTGCTGCCCAACCTCACGCTGCCGTGGAACCGGCTGGCCATACTCGCCTTTGCTGCGCTCGTGCTCGCGGGCATGGTGCTGCTGATCGCGCGCACCCGGCTCGGGCTGTTCGTGCGCGGCGTCACGCAGAACCGGCGCATGGCGGCCTGCGTGGGCGTGCACACGTCGCGCGTGGACACCTGGGCCTTCGCTCTGGGCGCGGGCATCGCCGGGCTGGCCGGCTGCGCGCTGAGCCAGGTGGGCAATGTGGGGCCCGACCTCGGCCAAGGCTACATCGTCGACTCCTTCATGGTGGTGGTGCTCGGCGGCGTCGGGCAGCTGGCCGGCACCGTCTACGCGGGCCTGGGCCTGGGGCTGCTGAACAAGGTGCTCGAAGGCTGGCAGGGCGCGGTGCTGGCCAAGATCATGGTGCTGGTCTTCATCGTGGCCTTCATCCAGAAGCGGCCGCAGGGGATCTTTGCGCTCAAGGGCCGCAGTGCCGAGGCATGAGACAGCTGTGACAGCCGTGGCCACACCCCCCTCACTGCTGGGCCCGCGCGGCTGGACGGCGATGCTGGCGGCCGCGCTCGTGCTGGGCGTGGGCGTGCCGGTGCTCAACCTCCTGGTGCCCGAGACGAGCGCGCTGCACCTGAGCGACTTCTACGTGAGCCTGCTGGGCAAGATCCTGTGCTACGCGATCTGCGCGCTGGCGATGGACCTGATCTGGGGCTACACGGGCATCCTCTCGCTCGGGCACGGCCTGTTCTTCGCGCTGGGCGGCTACGCGATGGGCATGTACCTGATGCGCCAGATCGGGCGCGACGGCCAGTACAAGGCCGACATGCCCGACTTCATGGTGTTCCTGAACTGGAAGGAGTACCCCTGGCACTGGGCGCTGAGCGACAGCTTCCTCGCGCAGGCGCTGCTGGTGGTGCTCGTGCCCGGGCTGCTCGCCTTCGTGTTCGGCTGGTTTGCCTTTCGATCGCGCATCAAGGGCGTGTACTTCTCGATCATCACGCAGGCGCTGACCTACGCGGCGATGTTGCTGTTCTTCCGCAACGAGACGGGCTTTGGCGGCAACAACGGCTTCACGGACTTCAAGCGCATCCTGGGCGTGCCGATCGACGACCGCATGCGCGTGGGGCTGTGCGTGCTCAGCGGCTTCACGCTGCTGGGGTTCTTCCTGCTCTCGCGCCTGATCGTGGAGAGCCGCTTCGGCCGGGTGCTGCAGGCCATCCGCGATGCGGAGAGCCGCGTGATGTTCACGGGCTACGACCCGGTGGCCTACAAGCTCGCGATCTGGACGCTCTCGGCCGTGATGTGCGGCGTGGCCGGGGCGCTGTACGTGCCGCAGGTGGGCATCATCAACCCGAGCGAGATGTCGCCTGCGGCGAGCATCGAGATCGCGATCTGGGCGGCCGTGGGCGGGCGCGGCACGCTCATCGGGCCGATCGTCGGGGCCTTCTTCGTCAACGGGGCCAAGAGCTGGTTCACGGTGGCCTTTCCGGAGTACTGGCTGTACGTGCTGGGGGCGCTTTTCATCGCTGTGACGCTCTTCCTGCCGCAGGGCATCGTGGGCTGGGTGCGCGCGCGCGGCCGTGCCCAGGAGCCGCGAGCTTGACGCCCGACCTGCTGGAGGAAGGCGCGCGCCGGCGCGCCGCGTATGCGCAGCGCCTGGCCCAGGCCGCAGGGCGCACGGAATCGGGCGGACGCCAGGCCAGCTACGGGCGCCGCGTGGCCGGCACCGAGCCCGACTTCGCGCACGGCGTGGCGCTGTACGTCGAGGACCTGAGCGTGAGCTTCGACGGCTTCAAGGCCCTCAATGGCCTGAGCCTCACGATCGACGCGGGCGAGCTGCGCTGCGTGATCGGGCCCAACGGCGCGGGCAAGACGACGCTGATGGACTGCATCACCGGCAAGACCCGGCCCGACGCGGGGCGCCTGTCGTTCGGCTCGAACATCGACCTGTTGCGCCTCGGGGAGACGCAGATCGCGCAGGCGGGCATCGGGCGCAAGTTCCAGAAGCCCACCGTCTATGAGGCGCTGACGGTGTTCGAGAACCTGGAGCTCTCGCTCCAGGGTGACCGGCGCGTGCGGGCCACCCTCGCTGCGCGATTGGCCGGCGAACAGCGCGACCGCATCGACGAAGTGCTGGCGCTGATCCACCTGAAAGGGGAGGCCGTGCGCGCGGCGGGGCTCCTGAGCCACGGGCAGAAGCAGTGGCTCGAGATCGGCATGCTGCTCGTGCAGGACCCCAAGCTGCTCCTGCTCGACGAGCCGGTGGCCGGGATGACTGACGAGGAGACCGAGCGCACGGCCGAGCTCTTCCTGTCGCTGGAGGGCCGGCACTCGCTGGGGGTGGTGGAGCATGACATGACGTTCGGGGAGGCGCTCACCCAGGGCCGCCGGCGCGTGACGGTGCTGCACGAGGGGAGCGTGCTGGCCGAGGGGCTGCTGGCCGAGGTGCAGCGCGACGAGCGCGTGATCGAGGTGTACCTTGGCCGGTGAGCACCCGGACGCCGCCGGCGCGCCTGAACCCGCCCCTGGCCCCGCGCCTGCGCTGCTCCAGGTGCGCGGCCTGAACCAGGCCTACGGCGGCAGCCACATCCTGCGCGATGTCTCCTTCGAGGCGCGCGCGGGCGAGGTGACCGTGGTGCTCGGCCGCAACGGCGTGGGCAAGACGACGCTGCTCAAGAGTCTGATGGGCGTGGTGCCGGTGCGCTCGGGCTCGGTGGTGCTGGGCGGGCGCGACCTCACCCGCTCTGCCTCCTACGAGCGTGTGCGCGCGGGCATCGGCTACGTGCCCCAGGGGCGCGAGATCTTCGGCCGGCTGACGGTAGAGGAGAACCTGCGCATGGGGCTGGCAGCGCGGCCCGGTGGCACGCCGATCCCGCCCGAGCTCTTCGAGCTTTTCCCGGTGCTGCAGCAGATGCTGCGCCGGCGCGGCGGTGACCTCTCGGGCGGGCAGCAGCAGCAGTTGGCGATCGCGCGGGCGCTGGCCGCCGGGCCGGCGCTGCTGCTGCTGGACGAGCCCACCGAGGGCATCCAGCCGAGCATCATCAAGGAGATCGGCCGCGTGATCCGGCTGCTGGCCGACCGCGGCACGATGGCCATCGTGCTCGTGGAGCAGTACTACGACTTCGCAGCGGAGCTGGCCGACCAGTACCTCGTGATGGAGCGGGGCGAGGTGGTGGCGCGAGGCGCGGGTGCGGACATGGCTCGCGACGGGGTGCGGACGCGGCTGGCGATCTGAGCCTCAGGTGCGCCACACCCGTGGCCGCTCGTCGGCCATGTCCCATGCCGCGGCGCGCCAGGCGGCCCGCACCTGGGTGAGCAGCGCCATCACGGGCTCGACCCGTGCGCCGAGCACGCGCAGCACCACCACCCGATCGTGCGCCACCGTGGCGCCGGCGCGTGCAGCCAGGCTCGAGGCGGCGCAGGCCGTGCAGGCGGCGCGCGCGCTTTCCAGCAGGGCCTCGCGCGTGGCCACGGGCCAGGCCGAACCGCGGGCGAACCACATCGTGGCGAAGACGCGTAGACCGTCCCAGCCCAGGGGGGAGTCGAGCAGCCGCTGGTCGGCGGCCTCCACGCGGCCGCGCTCGAGCCAGCCAGCCTGGCCGTTGCCCTCGAGCTCGAGGTGCTGCAAGAAGGAGCCGTTGGCAAAGGCCTCACCCGAGGCCGGCAGGCCCAGTGCCAGCACGTCCCAGCCCATGGCCTCGGCACCGGGCTCGAGTGCCAGGCGCACCTGGTTCTCGGCCACGCAGCCTGAGTAGGCAATCGTCTCCAGCGGCAGCCACTCCAGCCGCGCGCCGCCGGCCAGTCGCAGCCGCGCGCGCTGCGCGGCGAGCGGCCCGCTGCTGCGGTAATAGCGGGTGGCCCCGGGCGTGGTGAGCAGGGCATGGGTGCCCGGTTCGAGCCTGGCGTCGATCTCGAGCTCGTCGCCCCCTGCGATGCCCCCGGGAGGGTGCACGAGCACGTGGTGGCACACGGCGTCGCCCTCGGGGTAGAGGCGCTGCAGCACGCGCAGCGGGCCTTCGTGGCGGTCCAGCGCGACGGTGCGCGCGCCCTCCATCCGGTAGTGCAGGCTCAGGTGGCCGCGCCAGCCCATCTGGAGGCTCCTGCCTTCACGTGGCGTGGCCCACGGGTGTGCCGGCGCGGGCGCGCGTCATGCGCGGCGCCAGAAATCCCGGTGCAGCGCCGCGATCTCCTCTTCCACCTCGGGCACGGGCCCGACCACCTGCATCGCCTTCTGGCCGCGGTCGAAGACTTCGCGGCAGGGCAGGTCGAGCGTCGGGTTCTCGGAAT